>JAWCGL010000019.1:0-11838 GCA_038857155.1 Bathyarchaeia archaeon | reverse complement strand
CCTGAAGCTGTTACAGATGCTTTAAAGCTTGTAGGTATGGTGAACCCGAGGGTTATCGTATTATGCGGAGCAGGTATATCGAGGGGTGAGGATGTTAAGGTAGCATTACAGCTCGGGACGAAGGGTGTATTACTAGCTAGCGGCGTCGTTAAAGCTAAGGATCCGTATAGTATACTTAGAGAGATGGCTGATGCATGCCTATAGATCGAGCGATTAGCTCCGCTGATTAAGGTATTATCATAGTCCCTCCGATGTTTTTATCCTCTAACGCGTATCTGACCATATCCGGTTTTAAACCGTTAACGATAACGCATCTAACAGGTTTAAGCCTGAATAGCTTAGGGAAGAATCTATCTACGCATGTCTCTCCAAGCTTCTCCAATTCGAGGATACCTACTATAGGCATTAATTCTGCTTCACGATGGATTCTAGGATTCATACTGTAGATTCCATCGACATCCTTCACTAGTATAAGCTTATCGATAGACCAATCTTGAGCTAGCTTTAATGCTATCGAATCTGACGATACCTCCCAGCTCTCCGGTAGACTATGTAACTCCTTCAACTCGGATACCTCCAGTATCGGTGTATAGCCATCCATCCATAGCATGTATGCTTCGCTTAAACTCGAAGCTAGTCTACCGTTGGGTATAAGGTATGATAGGAGTAATCCGTAGATATCCATAGATTTTATAGCCATCCAATGGGATACACTACTCGGTAGGCTGAGCAGCTTATCTACGGATCTAACAGAATCCGCGAATATTCCTCCACCTGGAACCACCGTAAACGATCTAACCCTGCAATAGGGTAGAAGTCTGCATAGCTCTGTAAGCCTATCGGGATACCTTAACAGGCTACCCCCCAGCTTAACGATACACTCTATAGTTTTGGATTCCAATACACCCTCTTACCCTCCACCCTAGAGGCGGCTAGGAAAGCTAAACCTACAGCCGGAGTCATCAAAGCTACATCTCGACGTGTAACTCTACTAAGCCTAACCACAGGTTTCAACCCTGCTTTCACAGCTGCTTCGGCTGCTAGGAAATCTTCACCTAAACCTGTAGTGATACATGGTATACCGTCTACGTTGAAACGCTCCTGCATCCTCTCAGCTTTCCTCCTCAAAGCTGAAGCTATAGCTTCAACCTGCCTCCTATAGAAGTATCTCGCTACGGCTAATACATCATCCATAGAGAGAATCCTGGTATCGGCGCATATAGTCCTCGCTATACGGTCGGCAGCCTCCTCCCTAGATAAACCCCTACCATCCGGGGTATCGCATATATAGTCTTCAGCCGATATAAAGCCTAGCAGTATATATACGTCTCCGGTTTGAGCGAAATACTCGCTACTAACGTTAACCCATCTGTCCCTGAAACGAATTCTAGAAGCAATAGTAGCTAGATTAGTCCTTAAGGCACCTGTATATACGAGCTCGTACAGTTGAAGCTTCTCTAGATCCGTAAACCCTTCAACTTTAACCTCACCCATCACCACCGGTACTATACTCGTCGTAGTGCTACCTACATCTACTAGGATGCATAGATCGAAGAACTGCGATGCAAACCATCCTGATGCATACCAATTCGAAGCCGCCACGCTGTATGGATTCTTCAAAGCATCATCCACGCTTACCAGCCTACCACCACGATCTAGAACATTGATCTCTAGACCCTCGAAAACTTCGAGCACCATGCGGCATATAGCTCTAACGCCTTCATCCTTAGACTTGAATACATCGGATAGCTCCCCGGTCATAGTTAAAGCAACCATATCAGGCTTCCCGTACATATCCTGTAGGGCTTCTGCCGTAAGGATCCTCAAAGTGGATGGAAGCTCTGAAAGCTTCCTCCAAAGCGGTAGATAGCGTATACCGGTCGATAGGCTTACAGCCCTCCCATCATAAACTTTTAAAGCTGCAATCTTGGTATTAGCCCCACCTACATCGATACCTATAGTTAGGGTCAACTCAGCTTACCTCTAACATCTATGAGGTCCATCCAAGCATCTCTTAAACTATAACCGAACCCTGAGATTAAGCTATAGCCACCTATAGATGCTTCAACCCTATCATCGACGTACATATCGATACTCGACGCAGCCTTCTTAACCTTCAGGAAGACAGAGAACCCTTTGAATAAATCCATCTCTTGAAGCTTACCGTGCAGAGCTGCTTCCAGTATAGCTTCAGCAGGGTTCCCCTTATAGCTCCTACTCAAACCTATATACGAGACGGTTAACCTAGGGTTAACCTCGATTACATATACTTCATCACCTGATATAACCGTATCGATACCTATATAACCCTTCAATCCATATAGTAGAGCCTCTAGCTTATCGATAAGTTCATCTACACGGATACGTGGCGATATCAACGGTACGTATCCTCCTAGATATGAGGAGCCAGTATGGGATAGCGTCACAAATTGACGGTTGACCGAGAGGAGTTTTAGCGAGCATCCATCTGATACGAGTGAAAAGCTTGAAGCTAACCCCTTAACATACTCTTGAAAAATCCAGCATCCATCATGATCTCTAAGAAGCTCTTCAGCCTCCCTACGATCCCCCACCATACGTAGACCGCTGCATCCAGCCTCCAATCTAGGTTTCACTATCAGAGGATAGCCGAGTCTATCAAGATCTTCTAGCGTAGCTTCACCTATATCGATCGATCTAGGGGTTTTCACATCTATCTCTGAAAGCCTATGGTATAGATTCAATTTATCGATGATATCGTTTAACCTATCGATACTACCGTTGACTATTATCGAAGATCCATATTCATCCACTATCCTGCGAAGTATCGCAGGTAAGAAACCGTTCGTCTCAGGTGCTATCATATAGACCTTATCGAAGTCCAATCTACCTATCCAGTATAGTAGATCCTCTATGCATGGATCCTCGAGGTAGATCCTGCGACATGGTAGGATGGAGCCCGGTAGATCTGCTACGATCCTCTTATCGACGGCAATGTATACATCGATCCAGTTAAGCTTAGCTGCATCCGTAGAAAACCTTCTAAGCATAGAGAAACCTTCGATTAGGATCGAAGATGGGGCTTTAATTAAACCAGTTGCTAAAGCTTCTACTATGAGGAGCTTCAACCCTACTCTAACCTCTATACAGCTTTCATCGATACTACTAAACCCTGCTAAGTTAAACATTTATACAATCCATTAGGATCGATCTAGTTTGGGTTTGATAGTCGTACCTGTAATCGATGTTATGAACGGCTTAGCTGTTCACGCCGTTAGAGGTGAGCGTAAAAAGTATAAGCCTCTAGAAAGCCTTATATGTAGATCTACCGATCCGATGGAGGTTGCATCGATATTCTCTAGGATAGGGTTTAGCCATATCTATGTAGCCGATCTGGATGCTATACTCTGTAAGACGCCCTCCTGGAATCTATACTCGAAGCTGAAATCTGTAGCTAGGCACCTTATGCTCGATAGCGGTATCAGATCGTATAGGGAATGCGTGAAGCTTCTAGATCTAGGTATCGATTACGCTGTAGTAGGATCTGAGACGTACGAATCTATGGAGGAGTTGAAGAGTATCCTAGAGACGTACTCCGATAGGGTAGTCGTAAGTGTGGATCTAATGAATAGACAGATACTTTCACCTATACGATCTGTAAGGAAGCTACCTGTAGAGGAGTATTTAAGGATCTTAAACGGCTTCGGCCTCCGTTCAGCTATAGTGCTAGAGCTTTCAAGGGTGGGATCCGGCCTCGGTGTCGATATCGATATGATACGAGGTTTAACGTCGCTAGTCGATAGGCTCTATGTAGGTGGAGGCGTTAGATCCATCGAAGATATAGATGTATTGAGAGAGTCCGGTGTCTACGGCGTCCTAATAGCTACAGCTCTACATAAAAGATGGGTGGAGGTCGAGGATCTAAGGATCAGAGGGTATCTCTAAGCTTCTATGAGGGTTTCGGTACTCCTAACACCATCTATACGGTTTATCTCGGCTGAGATGCTCGCGACTTTTTCATTACTCTCAGCTTCGATGAAGCACACTACATCGAAACGCCCGTAAACAGGGTAACATTTAACAACTCCTCTCATATCTTTCAATGCATCCAATACCTTAGCCAGCCTTACAGGTACAACCTTCATCAATATACAGGCTTTAACCATGAGCTTCCACCCCCTTCATCTCTACGAGAGTCTCCGTGAATACTACTGATCCGAGTCTCCCTATCTTCCTTACGATCCGTGTAAGCTCTTCTATATCTGAAGCTTCTATATCCGCTACCACATCCCAACGCCCAAGCACTGGGAATATATTCTTAATCTGAGGTATCTTGCTTAAAGATTCGACGACATCCATGTATCTACCGGTTGAACTTCTTATGAGAATACATGCAGATATCAAATCCCGATACACCGCTATATCTTTCTATAGTTCTATACACATAAATATTCTGGTTTAGAGATCACTTACCTATAGATTCATGGGAGGAAACGTTTAATAAGGATATCTGATGGTAAATGATTCTCTAAGGATATCGTAGGCTATGAATATAGCAGGCTTAGTATACGATAAGCTAACATCAGACGAAGAGGAGATAATGCTGGAAGCTGAGAGGCGGGGATTCCAGCTTAGATACCTATTTGTTAAGAATCCTGTATCAGATTATCTCCCAGATTCTAAGCTTGCAGATCTACCTATCGTATTCAATAGATGCGAGAGTAAGGGTAGGGCATTGGAGGCTTGTAAGATAATCGAGGATAAAGGTATACCCGTAGTGAATCCTTTCAATGTCGAGTATCTATGCGCAGATAAGATAGAGACTCTAAAACTATGGTTCAATAACAAGGTAGATACTCCTAGATGGGTGTACAAGCCTTTTACGAATAAGGATGGATTCCTAGATAGCGAGATTGAGCATATAGCCGATGAGATCGAGGAGTTAGGTTATCCACTGGTAGTTAAACCTACCATGGGGAGTTGGGGTAGGGGTGTTATGAAGGTCGAGGATCGAAGTAGGCTTATAGAAACTTTACGTAATGCTCATCCATCACCTATAAACCCGGATGGATTCTTCGCTCAGGAGTATATAGAGAAGCCTGGCTTCGATCTACGTATACTCGTAGGCCTTAAACCTAGCGATGGAGTTAGAGTTCTATGCGGGATAGCGCGTATATCACCATCACCTGAAGAGTTTAGGACCAACACGCACCTCGGCGGTATACCTCTCGGGCTCAAGCTAGACGAGGATACTAGGCTCGCTAGAGAAGCGGAGAGAGCTGGTAGGATACTACTAGACGGGTGTAGATTGGGGGTAGTAGCGTTGGATGCCATGCCTGATGCTAGAGGTATAGATTACGACATAGTTTATAGGTGTGTAGCTGAATGTAGCAGTCTATTCCAACCTATCAGATTGATCGTGGAGGAGAATAGGCAGCGTAGGTATAAGTTGTGGAAGCAATCGTTAGAGGATGCATTCTCTAAGTACAAATCTTCTGAAGCGTATAGAAGGATGGAGAAGGTTGTACATGAAATCTTAGGATCCTGTAGGATTAGATGGCATGAAGCTAACTCTAGGTTCGATTACGCTGTAAATACGCGTAACGCTTCAGGTTTCAACCCAGCTGTATTCTATCTAGATATAGCTGAAGATCTAGCTCACAAGATTTTCCACAAAGTTTAACGTAGATAAAGCTACCCGTTCGGTTAGTTCTACAGCCTTACCGAGATAATTCTCAGGTTTGAATAGCTCATCCAGCTCTTCATCCGAGAGGTATACCGATACCTCGGTATCCTTCAATACCTCTTTCAAGTGGATACCTCTCCTCATAGCTTCGAGACAGCTAACCCTTAACAGTTCGTGAGCCTTCTGTCTATCATATCCCTTCCTAGCTAAAGCTATCATAACCGTTTCAGAGAATATAAGCCCCATAGTAGCTTCTATATTCCTCGCCATATTCTCAGGATATACTCTGAGATTCGATAACACCTGATGCATGGTTCTAAGCTGTTCATCTAATAATAGGAATACTTCCGGCATCATAACCCTCTCGCATGAACTATTAGTTAGATCCCTCTCATGCTCCTGGACAACATTCTCTAAAGCAGGTATAGCGAAGCCTCTGATGATCTTAGCTAACCCGCATATCTTCTCAGATCCTATAGGATTCCTTTTATGCGGCATGGTACTCGAGCCGACTTGGGTAGCTTCCTCGAAGGCTTCCTCAGCCTCCCTTATCTCCGTCCTATGTAGATTCCGGATCTCGTTAGCCATCTTATCTAGGGTTGACGATATAAGCGAGAGGGTTAAAACCAATTCGGCTAAACCATCCCTTGGAACGATCTGGGTTGTTATCTCAGCAGGCTTCAAACCGAGGATCTTCATAGCGTAATCCTGGATTTCGAAGGCTTTATCACCGAGGCTAGCCATAGTTCCTACAGCGCCGGTCAGCTTACCTACACACACCCTATCCCTAAGATCGCTCAGCCTCTCTAGGTGTCTCTTAAGTTCTGAAGCCCATACGGCAAGCTTAAACCCGAAAGTTATAGGTATCGCAGCTACACCGTGGGTTCTACCTAAACATACGGTATCTTTATACTTGATAGCCATCTCAGCGGTAAGCTTAGCTAGCCTAGCTAGGCCCATCTCCACGATCCTTAAAGCTTCTCTAACCTGTAGCGCTAGAACAGTATCGGTTATATCGTTCGATGTAGCTCCTAGATGCACATATCCACCGTATGGCTCCCCGACGGCTTCAGCTAAAGCTTTAACGACGGCTACCACCTCATGCCTAGTTATAGCTTCGAGTTCGTTCACCCTTTCGAGCTTCACGAATCTAGTAGAAGCTTTACTCCTTATAGCTTCGGCGGCCTCTCTAGGTATATTACCTACGGCTGCATGCGCTTCAGCTAACGCTGCTTCAACCATAAGCATATATTCAAGCCACGTCTCCCTCTCGAAGATCCTACGCATCTCACGGCTACCGTAACGATACTCTACAGGATGAACCGGCATACAGCGTCAACCCTCCCACTATGAATATGGGAGGGGGAACAACTAATAAACCTAGACGTATATATCTCTAGACGGGATGACTACGGCGATATTCTACGACCCTATATTCCTGGAGCATGATACTGGCTATGGGCATCCAGAATCGCCTGATAGGCTTAGATCCATAATCAGAGGGCTTAAGGATCGGGGTATACTCGAGGATGAGAGGTTTAAAATCTTAAAGCCGCATAGAGCATCCATAGAGGAGATAAGCCTCATACATGATCCAGACTACGTTAGGTTTATGGAGGATTTCTGTATAGGAGGTGGAGGTATAGTCGGAACCTGGGGTGGGGGTATCGTATGCAGCTCGAAGAGTTTCGAAGCTGCATGTTACGCTGTAGGTGCGGCTATAGATGCTGTTAAGCTATCCCTAGATGGAGTATACCCTAAATCCTTCTGTCTAGTAAGACCTCCAGGACACCATGCCGAGTATAGTTATCCATACGGCTTCTGCATGTTCAACAATATCGCCGTAGCTGCAGCGTATCTTGTGAAGCGTAGGGGGGTTAATAGAGTTATGGTACTGGATCTAGATGCTCACCATGGAAACGGTACTCAGCATGCGTTCTACGATTCACCTGAGGTATTCTATATAAGTATACACCAAGACGCTATATTCCCTGGGACAGGATCTATCGACGAGGTAGGTATAGGTGATGGTGAGGGGTATACTTTGAATATACCGGTACCAGCCTATACTGATACAGAGGTGTACCTAGAAGCTATAAGGAGGATAATCAGGCCTATAGCTGCGGAATATAAGCCTGAGATTATACTCGTTTCAGCAGGATTCGATCCTTACCATGATGATCCTATAACGGATCTAGGGGTAACCCTGGAAGGGTTCAGAGATATATACAGGGAGGTTATCGATCTAGCACATATATGCTCCGATAAGATAGTGTTCTGCTTGGAAGGCGGATATAACTCAGAATGCTTAAGAATAGCGGTTGCATCCATCATAGCTTTAACGGAGGGTATAGAGTACGAGCTACCTAAGGAGGAGGTATACCCGCCAACCTATCTTAAAGAGGGTGCTTTCTCCATCGTAGAGAGGGTGAGGAGGATCGCATCTTCATACTGGAGGATCGATTAGCTTTGAAGCTGTATGATGGGTGGGTAACGTTTATATGGACGATATACCTTTTCAGGATAGAGTACCCGTATGTACTATAAAGTGAGCGGTGTTAGGAAGATCGTAGAAGAGCAGATGAAGAAAGCTTCGATAGAGGAATTTCTAAAAGATTATCTGAAGGATGCTGGGTTTGGAGGCGTTAGCATCCTAACCACGCCTTTAGGTACACGAGTAACGCTATACGTGATGCGGCCTGGTACGGTGATCGGTAGGGGTGGCCAGAATATAATGATGCTATCTAGGATGCTTGAGGAAAGATTCGGTTTAGAGAATGTACAGATAGCCGTCGCGGATGTACCTAAACCAGAGTTAGACCCGTACATAATGGCATGCCAGATAGCGGCGGCTATGGAGAGGGGGATAAAGTTTCGTAGAGCAGCTTACTGGGCTCTCAATCGTATAATGAATGCCGGAGCTCTGGGCGTCGAGATAAAGATTTCCGGTAAGCTTACATCTGAGAGGGCTAGGACGGAGGCTTTCCGTGCTGGATACCTACCTAAATCTGGGGATCCAGCTATGAAGAATCTTAAATCAGCTTCTGTACAGGTTTTATTGAAGCCAGGTATCTATGGGGTGAAGGTATCGATCCTACCTCCTGAAGTTAGATTCCCAGATAGGATAGAGTTTAGCTCCGAGGAGCGGACGGTTACGGTGGAAGGGGAGGGTTAGGTTAAACTTGGCCATCCTACGCGTAAAAGATATCAGAGCTATGAGTAGTGTTGAGAGGAAGCAGAAGCTACTAGAGCTTCAGAACGAGTTGATGAAGATGAAGGCTGCGGTTAAATCTGGGGGGGCTGTGGAGAATCCGGGTCGTATAAGAGAGCTTAGGAGGGCTATAGCTCGCATACTTACGGTGGAGAGGGAGGAGCAGGCTAGGAGGGGGAGAAGAGGGTGAACCCTATAACGCCATACAATATAGTTAGACATGAGCTTATAGGTTTGGAGGTTAAAGTTTCAGCTTCGTCTAATCCATACCTCAAAGGTATTTCAGGTATAGTTGTAGATGAGACTAAGAATATGCTCATCTTAGAGGGGGTTGATGGTAGGATTCGTAGAGTACCCAAACCCTGCTGTAAATTTAGGTTTAAGCTACCTACAGGCGTTATAGTCGAGGTGGATGGGAAGCTAATAGTCGGTAGACCTGAGGAGAGGGTTGCGAGGTAGAATCGTATGAGTGTATCTCAACAGTCTGTATGTAACGATAGGAATTGCCCCTTCCACGGCTCGCTTAGGATTAGGGGGAGGGTTCTAGATGGGGTTGTGGTAAGGTTCAGAGCGGATAAGATGGTTGTAGTCGAGAGGGAGTATCTACACTATATCCCGAAGTATATGCGGTATGAGAGACGTAGGAGTAGGATACATGCTCATAACCCTCCATGCATCGACGCTAAGGTAGGTGATAGGGTTAAAATAGCTGAGTGTAGACCTATAAGTAAGACCGTATCCTTCGTAGTTATAGAGAAGAGGGAGGGATGAACGAGTGTCCAGTAGAAGGCCTAGCGGTACAGGTAGATCTAGAGCTGTATCGGCTAAAGCCGTCGAGGTGCATAAGCCACGTATACCTAAAGCACTCCCGATAGGTGCACACCTCGTATGCACCGATAACAGCGGTGCTAAGGAGGTTAAACTGGTGGGTGTTATAGGTTATAAGGGTAGGCTTAGAAGGCTTCCAGTAGCATCTATCGGAGATATGGTGGTCGTATCTGTGAAGAAGGGTGTAACAGAGCTTAGAGGACAGGTCTTCTACGCTGCGGTGGTTAGGCAGAAGCAGCCGTATCGCCGAATCGACGGTACATGGATATGCTTCGAAGATAACGCTGTAGTACTTCTCACACCTGAAGGCGATGTTAAAGGTAGCGAGGTTAGAGGCCCGATAGCTCTAGAAGCTGCGGAGAGATGGCCGCAGATAGCTTCTATAGCATCTATGGTGATATAGCTATGAGTAAGAGGGTACCTAGATCTAAGCGGAGAACTCAGAGGAGGCGTTACTTCGAAGCTCCGATCCACCGGGTACGTAGGATGATGTCTGCAACCCTTTCAGATGAGCTTAGGAGTAGGTATGGTGTTAGATCGTTCCCTATACGTAAAGGGGATAGCGTAAAGGTTTTACGGGGAGATTATAAAGGCGTAACGGGAAACGTTACAAGGGTTGATTATAGCGGGAGGAGGATATATGTGGATGGTGCTGTCAGGCAGAAGGTTAGCGGTGAGACCGTGCATATGCCGATCCATCCATCTAAGGTTATGATCGTTAAGCTTAACTTAGATGATAAGCGTAGGTTGGAAGCTTTGGAGAGGGCTTCTAAGGTTAAAGCTGTAGCTGGAGGAGACTAGATTTGGGTAGGATGGGTGGTTCTAGGCATCTGAAGAGGTTTGCAGCTCCATCTATATGGCCTATCCCGAGGAAGACTGCTGTATGGACTGTTAAGCCTTCCCCAGGTCCGCATCCAACAGACTACAGTATACCGTTAGCTATAATCTTAAGGGATATGCTAGGCTATGCGAATAATATGCGTGAAGTACGTTTCATAGTTAACGGTAGAATGGTGTTGATCGATGGCGTAGCTAGACGCGATCCAGGATTCCCTGTAGGAGTTATGGATGTCGTATCTATACCTAAGACGGGGGAGCATTATCGTATCCTACCAGATAGGAGCGGGCGATTGATACTACATCGCTTAAGCGAAGCAGAAGTACGTTTTAAACTCTGTAAGATTATAGGTAAGACTATGCTTAAGAGGGGCCGTCTACAGTTAAATCTACATGACGGTAGGAATATACTGGTGAAACTAGCTGACCCTATGCATCCGGTGGAGGATGTGTATCATACCCATGATGCACTCCAGATATCCATACCTGAAAACACTCTGATGACACATATACCGTTGAAGGAGGGGACGCTATGCCTCATCTTTAAAGGGAGAAATATCGGTCGGATCGGATACCTAGTCGAGAAGACCCCAGGTAGCCTTACATCCAATCCTAGAGCTATACTCGAAGATGGACACGGAGAGAGGTTCGAGACGATGTTAGAGTATGTATTCCCTATAGGTGTGGAGAGGCCGCTCATATCCCTTCCTAAGACTGTAACGGAGGTTGTTAAACGTGGCTAGCTCTATGTACGGTAACCAGATGCGTACACCTAGGATACTTAAAGTAGTAGTTCATTCATGTATAGGTGAATCCGGCGCTCCATTAGAGAAGGCTATGAAGATACTCGAAGAGCTTACAGACGCTAAACCTTGCATAAGGAAGGCTAAACGTACGATAAAAGATTTCGGTATACACCGCGGAGAACCGATATCATGTATGGTGACGTTGAGAGGCGTGAAAGCCGTAGAATTCTTGAAGAAGGCTTTAGCCGCCGTAGGGAATAGGGTTAGAGCTTCAAGCTTTGATGAATACGGGAATTTCAGCTTCGGTATAAAGGATCATCTAGATATACCTGGTACAAGGTATAAACCTGAGCTAGGTACGATAGGTATGGATATATGCGTCCATATAGGTAGGCCTGGATATAACGTAGCGAATATGGGGAAGAAACATAGGGTAACAAGAGAGGAATCGATAAGCTTTATGAGAGAATTTTTTGGTGTAGAGATTGTGTAATTGTTTGTGCTAAATATTATCAGTATAGATCATGCTGAGAAGCTAAATTAACCTACGA
>JAWCGL010000018.1:0-12470 GCA_038857155.1 Bathyarchaeia archaeon | reverse complement strand
CCTCTACGTTCTACCTTGACCCTCTATACGAGATTCTTAAGGAGAGGGAGTCCTATGGTGTTATAATAATCGATTCTAGCGAAGCCAGCTTCGGTATAATCTCCGGTAGAAGGATTGAGCTAGTTCGAGAGATAACTTCAGGTATACCTGGGAAGCATAGGGCTGGAGGTCAATCTGCACGTAGGTTCGAGAGGCTTAGAGAGATGGAGCTCAGCGAGTTCTTCAGGAGGGTTGCTAAGTATGCCGACGAGCTATTCCTAGGTAGAGACGATATAAAAGGTATACTGGTAGCAGGTCCTGGACCGACTAAGTATGATTTCCTAGATAAGGATTACCTCAACTATATGATCAGACAGAAGGTACTAGGCGTTATAGATACAGCCTATACGGGTGAGGAAGGGCTTAGAGAAGTAGCGGGTAAATCTATCGATATACTTAGAGGTGTGAGGCATATGGATGAGAAGAGGATCGTACAGAGATTCTTTAAGGAGGCTACTGTGGGCGGTGGGCTTGCAGCTTATGGGGAGGATGAGGTTAGATCCCTCATAACGCGCGGGTTGGTAGAGATGCTTATAATCTCGGAAGGTTTGGATAGAGTTAGGGTTACCGTAGAATGCGTTATCTGCGGCTATACGGATAAACATACGGTTAGAGGGGTCGATCTATACGCTTTCGAAGCAGAGCTATCTAGGTCTAGATGTCCATCATGCGGTAATCAATCGTTAAAGATTAAGGAGAAGAAGGATCTCATAGATGAGTTCATAGAGTTAGCCGAGCAATATAAGGTCGATGTAGAATTGATATCTACAGAAACCGAGGAGGGGGAGATGTTCCTTAAAGGATTCGGAGGTATAGCCGCCCTACTAAGGTATAGAGTCTAGGATCTGAACCTAGGGTTAACCCTTCTACGTAGTCTTTCGGTGAAACTTCCCTTCACCCTTACAAAGTTCACGATCCTATCCGACCCTCTCACCTTTACGATCGCCCCCTCTGGAAGATTCGCTGAGGATACCCCGTCGACCGATACGTATAGGTCCCCTCTGATAGATCTAATCTCCACGGTGGAATTCCACGGTGCTACATACGGTTTGAAGCTTGGTGTTAACGGTGATACAGGCGTTAGTATGAAGGCTTCAACCCTAGGATCTAGTATACATCCTCCACAGCTTAAGGAGTAGCCCGTAGAACCTAGCGGTGTAGCTACGAGTAGCGCATCCACCCTATCTATAGCTATAACCTCCTCCTCAACCCTAACCTCTAGATCCACGGTTTTTAGAACGTCTGCCGCTCCTATCCTAACCTCGTTCAACGCGTATGGCAGATTAACATCGTTCCCCAGCAGCTTATAAGATTCCATCCTATATTTATCGTCGAGTAGCATACCTACCGCTTCTAAAGCTTCGCTTAGATCGCAATCTGCTAGGAACCCTACTAACCCAGCTCTAACGGCGAATATAGGTTTAGATAAGCCTGTACTATGAAGGGCTCTAAGGATCGTTCCATCCCCTCCGACTACTATCAGTAGATCGAATACGCATCCCGGTCTCCATCTAGCGCCTCCCAGCTTCTCGTATAGCTTATCTTCTAGTAGAACCTTCACCCCTCTATCTTCGAGCATCTCCTTAATCCTGAACGATATGTTCAGAGCTTCATCTAGATCTATACGTGAGAATAACGCTACAGATTCTATCCTAGGCAATATT
This sequence comes from Bathyarchaeia archaeon, assembly GCA_038857155.1. Taxonomy (GTDB): domain Archaea; phylum Thermoproteota; class CALKCG01; order B24; family DRYS01; genus DRYS01. Next base: position 10,767 of record JAWCGL010000018.1, on the reverse strand, counting down.
CATCATGAAAACTCTAGAGATCCTGAAAGGGATATTAACGTTTACAGAGCTTCAGCTATACGCTTCCAATCTACATTCTCCTTCACAAGTCTATACGCTATATCCACCCTCCTCCTATCGCCGGGTTTAATCCTACCTACAAGCTCCCCTACAAGCTCTACCGTAGTATACGTATCGTAGGGGACTAGTATAACCGGGACGCCCTTCTCTTCAGCTTTAGCTAGAACCCTTACATCCGGGTAGAGGTTACCCGTCAATATCAGTACCGATGTATCCGTTTCTAACGCTGCGAGAGCTATATCCGCTCTATCACCTCCAGTTATAACAGCCTTATTCACAGCTCTTCTGAAGAAGGAAAGCGCGGATTCAAGAGTCATAGCCCCTATCATAATCTCATCTACGGTATTACCCAGCTTATCCTCGCGTGCAAGTATCTCCCCTCCTATACGCTCATATATCTCTGCTACCGTAGGCGCTACCAGCTCGCTTTTTCTAGGTATAACTCCTAGAATGTTTACCCCGTAAGATTCGAGTATAGATGACGCCACACCTTTAGCTCTTTCGATCACATGCCTCCTGACATAGTTCAGTATGACCCCGACTACCTGTAATCCTTCAAGCCTCATATGCTCATACATCTGCAGGATACAGCCTACATCTACATCAGATTCAAACGAGGATATCATCGTAGCTTTACATCCAAGCTTCTCCGCTATGAACCTATAGTTTAACCTTATAAGATAGTTGAAGCCTACATTTCTAGGAGCTTCTACTATAATTATATCTTTCCCATCCGATAGCCTACGGTATGCTTCGACTATCTTCAAACATAGATCTTGAAGCCTACCTCTAACTACATCCTCTAAGATTCTATCTCCAGCTATGTAGGGTGTTATATCTTCTAACCTATCCTCTAAGCCTAGTATATCCTTCATAAGGATTGAATCCTCATCGATATACCTCTCTTCGAATACACTCGTCCCTAAACCTATCGGCTTCATATAGCCTACTTTATATCCCTCCTCCTTAAGGGTAAGCGCTAATCCTACGCAGAACGCTGTTTTCCCCGAGTAATCTCTTGGAGAGATTACGTAGAGTCCTCTACATCCAGTCATAACGTTACCTCCTTACACAGATAAGGTAATCTTAGCATCTACAGCTATACAACTCTTTCCCTTCTCGTATACGAATATAGGGTTCAGATCCATATCGGCTATCTCCCTAAACTCTGCAGATAGCCATGCAACCCTAACTATAACATCCACCAGAGACTCTATATCCGACGGGCTTCCACCTCTCACACCTCTTAGAAGCGTGTAAGCTTTAGTCTCCCTAATCATCTCTAAAGCTTCCTCGGCGGATAGCGGCGCCACCCTGAAGCTTACATCTCTCAAGAAATCCACGTATATCCCTCCTAAACCGAACATCATCAACGGACCGAACTGTGGATCCCTATGCATACCTACGATAACCTCCACACCTCTAGCCGCCATCTTGGATACCTCGACACCGTAGATGTTAGCTCTAGGCATATACCTTCTAGCGTTCGATACGACTTCTTCGAATGCATCCGCCACCTCCCTAGGCGAGTTAAGGTTAAGCTTCACACCGCCTACATCAGTCTTATGAAGTATCTCAGGTGATGATACCTTAACCACTACGGGATATCCTATATCTTCAGCCGCATCGATAGCTTCCTCAGGTATTCGAGCTAAACGGCATGGCACCGTAGGTATATTGTACGCAGATAGTATCTGGAAGGCTTCATAGCCTAGGAGGTTAACCTTCCTCTCCAGTTTGAACCTCGATAGTAAGGTTTCCACGAATTCTCTATCCACATCCTCCAACTTTCGGGCTTCGGATATAGAGGATAATCTCTCTATCGAACGTTTATAGCCGAATAGGATGCTTAAAGATGAAGCAGCATCATCTGGGAAATCGAAATCCACTATACCCGATTTCCGTAGTATCGCTCTAGCTTCGCTCATCTCATCCCCTCCTATGAACGATGCCAACATAACCTTATCCGGATACCTCGCTCTAAGTTCGGCTAAGACTTCAGCAGTTTCTCTAGGTTGACTCATAGCTTGAGGCGTAAGTATGATTAGAAGCGCATCTACATCCCCCTTAGCCAATATACTCTCGATCGTTATACGATACCTCTCAGCATCTGCATCTCCAAGTATATCTATAGGGTTATGGAGCGATGCTGCAGGTGGAAGTTTAGCTCTAAGCTCCCTAGCGAGCTCTATCGGTATATTCTTAAGTTCCACACCATAGCGTTCGCATGCATCTGTAGCGAGTATACCGGGTCCACCAGCGTTGGTAACTATAACAGTGCTATAGCCTTCAGGTATCGGCTGCGACGTGAATAGACGTGCAGCATGGAACAACTCTTCTAGGCTTCTAGCTCTTATAACCCCACATTGCTTGAATACTGCTTCGTAGGCGGAATCGCTTCCAGCTATAGACCCTGTATGTAGAGATGCAGCTACGGCTCCATGCTGCGATGCACCAGCTTTAACAACTATTACAGGCTTAACAGTTGAAACCATACGCGCTATCTTCCTAAACTTCTCCCCATCCGATACGCTTTCCAAGTACAGGAGTATAACCTTCGTATTAGGATCCATCCTTAAGCTCTCCATAACATCTGACTCATCTATATCCGTCCTATTCCCAAGCGTTACGAAACGACTGAAACCTACACCAACCGATCTAGCCCAATTGAGTATGCTCGTAGCTAGAGCCCCGCTCTGCGATACAAACGCTATATACCCCCTCAACGGCTGTGCCGCTGCGAAGCTCGCGTTCAACGGTGTATAAGTGTCTATGAAGCCTAGACAGTTGGGTCCTAGAAGCCTCATACCATAACGGCGGCATATCCTCTGGAGTTTCACCTCTCTAACCAGCCCTTCAGGCCCTACCTCCTTGAACCCGGCGGATATAACTACCAAGTATTCAACCCCCTTCCTACCGCATTCTTCAGCTACATCCAGCACAGTCTGAGCTGGGATCGATATAATCGCTATATCCACATCCGACGGTACATCCGTTACCCGCGGATAGCATTTGAGGCCTAGAATCTCCGTAGCATTAGGGTTTACGGGGTAAACCTCCCCGTTGAAACCTGACGATACTATATTCGATAGGATCGCATACCCAACCTTACCCGGTGTACGCGACGCGCCTATAACGGCTACCGTCGAAGGATTGAATAGCTTCTCTAAAGCTGTCATAAAGCCTCTCCTTAAAGTTTCCTACGCTAATTAGGTTTAACCCTATTTATGAGTATTTCTCATAGTTATTCACGCTTCAAACCTATCTCAACCCTCCTCCGAATAGTATCGTGGAGCAGCTTACGCCGGTATATTGTCGGCTACGTGTAACGCCGCTATAAGCGCCCTCCAAACGTTATCCGAGAATACAGCTAGGATTAAATCTCCATCCTTAAGCCGAAGTCTCTCCCTAAGTATATGTGCGTACGGCTCGTTCTCCCCCTTCATATCCTCCGCTACCCCTGGTATCTGTAGACAACCCCCCATATACTTTATAGCTACGAGAGCCTTAGCACCCGTCGCGATAGCTCTATCTCTCTCCTCCAACCCTAAGCCTATACTTCCAGCTTTACCACGTATATGTAGGATTACGGATGGCATGCTTAACCCTAGGAATCCAGGCTTCTGTATAACGATATCTTCGATCGATCTTCTACCTAGCAGCTTAGATACCTCCTCGTATCCCTTCTCGGTTAGCCTAACACCTCTACCCGTAGCTTCCAATAGATTAGAGGAACTCATACGGTATATTATGCCTCTTACGATACCTTCAGGTAGATCGAGTATACGGGATAGAGTGATCCTCCCTATAGACCCCAATCTACACAGGATTATCAAGACAGCATCTTCGGTTAAACTTAGCATAGCTATATCTCTAAGCTTCCTAGTCATCACCGCTCCCTTCATATAGCTTAGATCTCATCATAAAGCTTACCTCAGCTTCAACCCTCCAGCATCTCCTCGCCGCCGGAGAATATCCTCGTTAAAGCGGCCGATAGTAATGGTAAGCCTTCGCCTGTCTTAGCAGATACAGGTATAAGCTCTGAGAATATATCTAGGCTCTTTAAGCCTTCGACTATGCTCCTAGCTATTAGGAGGCTTTCATCTCTAATCGAACCCTCCACATCGGCTTCGAGCATATCGAAATCTTCGAACCAGTCTAAAAGCTTTTCCTTAGTATCCTCATCCACTAGATCCACTTTACTAAGAACATAGATCTGCGGTTCGAGTATCCTCATATACGCTGCGACAGATAGGTATAGGTTCGATACGAAGTTTAGAGGGTTCGCTGAGAACGGTGCATCTACGAGGTAGACTATAGCCTTAGGATCGCTGGATAACTCTCTAACTATGAACGGACCGCTTGCACGGAAGGCGAACAGCTCTAGCTGACCCGGGGTATCGACCAATACATACTCTGCGCCCGTATCCTCTATCTCCTCCCTAAGATCCTCTATATGGTTCGCCGTAAGGTCTGAAGCCATTATGAGAGCTCCGTTCGGCCCTAACCCATACTCCTCCTGTACATCTTCGATGGATATGTATGCTCTTATATCTACATCAGGATTGTATGGTAGATTCACCGCGCCTGGATCTAGATTCACGGTACATACATCCTGCTCCTTCTCGAGTAGATACTCGGCTAAAGCTGATGTTAGCATACTCTTACCGCATCCAGCTGAACCTACCATGAAGGCTAAGAACATCTCGATCGTAAATCTTAAGAATACTTCTAATTTTAGGTTTATCTATGGTGCTATGAGGTTAGCCGAGATAGAAGGTCTCCTATCTAAGGTTGGCAGGTACCATATAGAGGATCTGAAGATACTTCTCAAACAGCCTAGCATCTCAGCTAGAGGTGAAGGCGTCAATACCTGCGCTTATATGCTTAGAGACTTTATGAGGGATGCAGGATTCAGAGTCGAAGTATGGAAGATAGGCGACGCTAACCCTATAGTCTATGGAGAGCTGCCATCGAGCTGCCATAAAACCCTGCTGATGTATGGACATTACGATGTCCAGCCACCGGAACCTTTAGAGGAGTGGGGTTCGCCACCCTTTGAAGCCGTAGAGAGCGATGGTAAGATAACGGCTAGAGGTGCTGCCGATAGTAAATCCAACGTGATGGCTATAATCAAAGCTGTGGAGTGTTATTCTAAGCTAGGGTTCGATCTACCCGTAAACTTGAAGGTATTGTTCGAAGGAGAGGAGGAGATAGGTAGCCCTAACCTACCTAGATACGTAGAAGTATATAGGGATAGGCTTAAAGCCGATGCAGCCGTATGCTTCGATGGAGGCTTGGATCCTAAAGGTAGACCTGAATTATGGCTTGGGCTTAAAGGTATGCTCTACGTAGAGCTTAGATGTAGGACGACATGCGTAGATGCGCATTCATCCCTAGCACCGCTGATAGAGAATCCAGCTTGGAGGCTTATACAAGCTTTAGTCTCTCTAAGATCACCTGATGGAGCGATCCTCGTGGATGGATGGTACGACGATATACGTGTACCATCCGAGGAGGATATCAAACTTATCGAAGATACCGATTACGATACGTTGCTAGCCGGTTTGAAGAAGCATTTCGGTGTAGATCGATTCTTAAGCGGCGTCGAAAGCATAGAAGCTATGAAGAAGCTTCTATTCCAGCCTACATGCAATATAGCAGGTTTCAACTCAGGTTATACCGGTCTAGGTGCGAAGACGGTTCTACCTAGGGAAGCCTACGTTAAAATAGATTTTAGACTCGTATACGATCAGAATCCGTATAAGCTTCTAGAAAGCCTTATGAGGCATCTGAAGGCTAGAGGATTCGACGATATAGAGGTTAAAGCTTTAAACTTCTTAGAACCGTCTAAGACGCATCCGTCAGCTTCTATAGTTAACGCTGTATCCTCTGCAGCGTCGGAAGTCTACAGATCTAAGCCTCAGATCTACCCCAACTCCCCGGGATCAGGCCCAGACTACCTCTTCACTAAACGTCTAGGCCTAGACTCTGTATGGACTGGATGCGCTCCGCCGCTATCCAACGCTCACGCTCCGAACGAGTATACGACTAGAGAGTCGTTCCTTAGAGGGGTGTTATTTGCGGCATCGATAATGGAGCACTATGGTAAGATAGATCGGTAGAGGTTTATGTCGGATCTAGTGGTTGAAGCTATCCTATTCGATCTGATCGGTACACTGGTGTATGTAGAGCCTGTAGAGCGTATACAAGAGAAGCGTATGATCGAATCTCTCATACGTTCAGGTTTCAAGCTTGACGAGAGGTTCATAGATGTATATCGGGAGGTTTTCATCAAGTATTCGAGGATGAGACATAGCCTGCTGGTAGAGGTTCCGAATAACGTATGGATATCAGAGTCTTTGAAGCTGATCGGATACGATGTAGATCCGTCGGATGGGAGTATAGATGAAGCCGTGGAAGCATACTTTAAACCGTACGTGGAGTCGGCTAGACCGTTTAGATGTACATACGATGTATTGAGTATTCTGAGAGGCTCAGGGTTTAAGATAGCTCTAGTATCGAATTTCACGTGGAGGGAAGCCGTTAGAGCTATACTCTCGAAGCTTCTACTCGACCGATTCTTCGATTCTATATCCATCTCGTGTGATGTCGGTTATAGGAAGCCTCACCCGGCTATATTCATGAAGGCTTTATCTGAGGTAGGCGTCGAAGCATCTAGAAGTATCTTCGTTGGCGATAACCCTTATACAGATGTCTATGGTGCCTCATCTATAGGTATGAAGACTATACTAGTGTTAAACCCATCTGAACAGTATGATGAAGCATGCTACGAAGAATACATATACGCTAGAGACCCAGACTATATACTCGAAGATATCTGCCGCATCCCCTCAGAGATATTAGGTTTAGAGCCGGGAAATATTTAAGAGAAGGGCGGATACCCAAATTAATATCTAAACCTTGACAAGTAACGGCTATGGCAAACTGAGGATTGCATCGATATTATTAGCATCCGTTATATTGGTTACGATAGCTAAAGCTATAGCTGCAGTATCGACTGGAAGCCTAATTCTGAAAGCTGAAGCTTTCGACTCCATCCTCGATATAGTCAATATGATGATGGTATATCTCGCTGTAAGAGTCTCGATGAACCCCCCGGATGTGGATCATCATTATGGCCACGGTAAAGTTGAGAGCCTGGTAGCGTTCATCGAAGCATTATTCATACTAATCGTAGTAATGCTTATACTCTATGAGGCAGTGCAGCGTATCGTAAACCCCGTATCGATTGCTAACCCGATTCTAGGGATATCCCTAATGGCGTTTGCAATCATCATAGATTTAACGCTGTTAGTACACTCTAGGAGGGCTTCTACACGGTATTCAAGCCCAGCTTTAGAAGCTTGCTCTGTCAATATGCTGGGCGATATAGCTAGATCCATACCTGAATTAGTCTGCTTCGCTTTCATGGTTTCTAGTAGCTTCTATATACTCGATGTAGCTGCATCCATCGTCCTATCGATAATACTAGCTAGAGAAGCCTATAGGCTTCTCTTCAAATCATCAGGTATACTACTAGATAGAGCTCCTACAGGTGTAGCTGAGAGGATATCTTCGATTATATCAGGTATAGATGCAGTGGAGGATGTTAAGCATATTAGAGTGAGGAGTTTAGGGGATAGGTTTCAGGTAGATGTATCGCTATCTATAAAGAGCGATTACAGTATAACCGAGGCTCACGGTATTGCGGATTACATCGAAGAAAAAGTTAGAGCCTTATACATGAATACAGATGTAACCATCCATATAGAGCCGTCGAAGAAAACAAATATAGAATCACTGGTTAAGAATATAGTGTTTAGAAACCCGAAGGTTAAGAATCTGCATAGTATACATGTATATACCTCTAGGGGTCGGTTAGCGCTTATATTCCATTTAGAACTAGATCCGACGATACCGTTGGATGAAGCTCATAAGATATCCGAAGAGATAGAGGATGACCTAAGAAGGGAGATACCGAGCCTAGGGTTTGTAAGTATACATATGGAGACAAACATCGAAAGATCAGAAGCAACCCTCAGAGAAGCGAAGGATGAAAGGCTAGTGAAAGCTATAGAGGAAGCCAGGAAAGCGATCAACGGAATAGAGGAAATCCACGAAGCGGTAATAATAGAGTCTAAAGGCATGAAGATACTAACTCTTCACGTAGAGTTTAAACCAGATATACCGCTTAGAGAGGCGCATCAGATATCATCGAGTATGGAGGCATACCTGAGAGAGAAGCTTAAAGTAGACGAGGTCGATATACACCTAGAACCGAGGAAATCCTTAAATCAGAAACCAGAGGTTGGAAATATTAGTAGTATGGACCCGTAGCGCAGCCAGGACAGCGCATCGGCCCTCTAAGCCGGGGGTCGCGGGTTCGAATCCCGCCGGGTCCGTAGAATATCCATCACCTCCATTCCTATGCCTCCTTATCTATACGTTGATATCGATATTGATCGTATCAGAATAGAGAGGGGATTGAATACTCCTTCCATAAGGTTTAAGGATATGTTTATCAGTCGGGTGAGAAGTTAAAGTTTTAGGCTTATGAGTAGGGTTGAGGATTGGCTTAGAGAGGCTGAGGAGGATTTAGAATCTGCTAGGATACTTCTGGAGGGGGGGCAGTATCATCATGCATGCTTCCATGCTCAGCAAGCCGCTGAGAAAGCTGTTAAAGCTATCCTTAGGGGTTTACATAAAGCTAGGACTGGGCACTCTATCCTCGATCTTCTACGTGAAGCTTCGAAGGATATATCGATACCGGAGGATTTATGGGATTACGCTAAAATCCTAGATCAATACTATATACCGCCGAGGTATCCTAACGCTTTCAGCGAGGGAGCTCCGGGTGAATATTATACGAGGAGGCAGACTGAAGAAGCGTTAAGATATGCTGAGGAGGTCGTAGGGTTTGCTAGGAGGATCGTTAGAGAAGGTGTTAGCGGAAGCTATTAGAAGGGTAACGGGTAGGTTTAAAACCGATCTAATAATACTGCATGGATCATATGCTAAAGGTACGTATATAGAGGGGTATAGCGATGTAGACCTCGTAATCGTAAGCGACGATTTTAAGGGTATAAATCCGTTAGCAAGGATAAGCATACTAGCAGATCTACTAGCCGGTCTAGATAAACCTGTAGAGGCTTTAGCCTATACTAGAGATGAATTCTTAAGGGAGATGCATAGCTTTAACCCTCTAGTGCTAGATGCGTTGGAATATGGTAGAGTATTAATCAAAACAGGATTCTACGATGAAGTATTAAAAGAGTTTAGAAGGTTAGAGGGGGTATATCGTTTAAAACCTTCGAGAGGAGGATGGGATTGGGAGGAGGCGAAAACTTCCCCTAATCGATGAAGGATATACGCTCAGAAATCTACTCTCAAAACGTTTAGCTTCAAAGCAGGAATAGTAGGATCCATGATGGAAACATTCTTGAGATGAGAGTGGAGCTTTAAAATTTATAATCGACAGTTTATGGGATATTTTATCCGGATAGTCCTACTAGGACTATCAGCTTCATCGAACTCTTCGATTGTATAGATCTCAGTAGGATTCGGAGCTGACTACGTATATCGTAGGATTAGGAAGAAGGCTAAAGATATATCTAGAATCCTCCCAGATTCCACTACAGGGGTTAGATAGATCATACAAGAGGCTAGAAACACGGGTTACGCTATATTCACCATAGGCAATCAGGTTAACGACTTCATGCGTACACTAACAGCAATCTTAGAGTCTAGTATGGAGAAGAGCGTTAGCACGATATTTAAACCTATAAACCTATTAAATCTCCACCCCACCGAGCATTTCAAGCAGATCTATAGAAGAGGTATGGAGGAACTCGATACCAGATAGCATGGGAAGACATGAGTAGGGAGTAGAGCTAAGCCTCCAATATACTGGGAGCCATCCAGGTTTAAGGATGTAAGCGGGCCCGGTGGGATTCGAACCCACGACCGACAGCTTAGGAGGCTGCCGCGCTATCCTGACTGCGCTACGGGCCCTTAGCCGGTACCGCTATCCTCTTCTCTCTAGCTTCTACCTCCGAGCGATTTAACCTTTACCCCTTAACTACACTATGATGTTTTGAACCTCCATACGACTATCCTCTCATCGACGCTATATTCCTAGGAATACTCGTTTTAGATTTCTACATAGCTTTGAATACCAACTAGGTTTAATACTCTATGGAGGCCTCGAAGTCGAAACTTAAAATTCACCTTCTAAGTTAATCTCTTCCCGCTTTCGATTATATCTCTTACGATCAAGCTTTTAAATACTATCCGGGAGCCTAAACGGCTAGCATCCTTTGAGTGATGGAGGCGTAGCGGGTTTACTTTATAAGCCTATAGCTATATAGCAGGTTAATGCTTTAGGTATGCCTTTTACCCCTCTACATATCGGTCCATCACTGACTGTAGGATATTCTCTACGTAGGAGGATGCATCTACCAACTCTTATAGTAGCTAGTCTCGCAGTAGATGCGGAGCCCTTGATAGTAATTATCCTTAGGATCCAGGATTACCCGTTACATGGCTATCTACATACCTTTCTTCTATCTATACCGCTAGGCTTCATCCTTGGGGTTATACTATACACAGCCGATAGGATAGCTAGAAAACCGTTCAGATACTTTTCATTATCGGAGCCGGGTGACTACGGTATCGGAGGATATGTATCCGCAGGAGTTTTAGGCT
>JAWCGL010000017.1:0-12733 GCA_038857155.1 Bathyarchaeia archaeon | reverse complement strand
TCAAGGTAGAACGTAGAGGAGCATCCATAGTAGGATACATTGATAGGCTCCGGGGGTATTATAACATAATCCTCAAGCCGCTCGCTTCCCTCCCCATCCTGGGGTATAGCTCCACAGAATATCACTAAACCGTTCTCAGGCGTCTTCTTGAGGTATCTAAGCTTCTGGATTACACGTTCTATAGCTGATTGAACATTCTTCCTAGTCCTATCAGATTTTATGTTGGAAGCCGTATTATGCTCCTGCCATAAGCCGTTTATAACCTCATGGATAGGTCTACCCGGAGGTATGTATAGGCTGATAAGCTCAGTACCTCTACCAACCTTGGATTTAAGCTCTTCCAGCATCTTCCTAAACCTATAATTCTCGAGGGAATAAGATTTCACGCTAGCCATACTTAGAACAATCCTCCGACACTAAGTTAAGCTACAGCGGTCGTAGGAAAGGTGGATAACATAGCCTTGCCGAAATAGTGAGTAGGCTACGGCTTATAAACTTTACCGCGTAGCTTCGTACAGCCACTCTATAAACCTCTCAGTACTATAGAACAGCTTCAGAATACTATCTGAGAATACCCATTTAACGTTGATCCTTTTACCGAACATATCTTCAAGCCTACCTATCCAACGGTATACTTCTACGCTTATATCTGCGAAGCCGGGCATACCTGGGCTACCAGTATAATACCCTACGGTAGGGTCTAGTATCATTATCCCCCCATCTTCAAAAGGTATGTAGACAGCCATATGATCCGTAACGACTATACATTCAACCCTAAGCCTTCCTTGGAAGTATGCTAAAAGCATACTAGCTAGTAGTATCGCTTGATCATCGCAATCACCCTCTCTGAACGTTAACGTCTGGTTAGGATACTGCCACATATCCGATACGTATAACGGTGGGAAGCTTGGGTCAGGTGGTAGCAACGGGTAGAGCCCATCGCTCCTATACCTTATGTTGCTTACAACCCAATCGAATAATGCTTTCACATCCCTAGAGATCTCACCTAGATCAAAGTATCCGCTCCATCCGCCGGTAATCTGTAGCATAAGACTCTTAACCCTAACATCACTTGGGGTTATGAGGAGTAGATCCTCCCTCTTAGGGTGTATAGCATGTATGTTAACCTCATCTACAAGCTTTAAATAATCTTCGACGAAGGATCCGAAAGCCCCGGTGGGTAGCTTAGCTTCGAGAGAATCGTAGCTCCTCCTTAGGATTTCGTATCCTTCCAGTAGAAATTTATAGTCGTCGAGTAGATCGCTATACATGCTATTCAACCTCTCATAGTCTTCTAGGAGACGTAGGAGGCTATCCCTAGTAGCATTATATTCATCGTATAAGATCCTGTAACTTCTATTAAGCGACGCAATAACCTCTGTAAGCCTTAGATTGTTTAAAGAAAGATTCTGATAATCGTATAAGAGCTTTTGATAATCGGAGAGTAATGCTTCGTAGAGGCTGGATAGCATAGTGTAGCTTGAATTTAGTTCAAGATAATCCGAGCTTAGAGATTCATACCCAGAGAGGATCGACATATAGCTAGATCTAAGATTCTCGCACTCTATAGATTTAGCTTCATACATACCCTCTAAGACGGATATCCTACTATAAAGTAGTATGGATGAAATCGATAAAACGATAGCTATAACGGAAGCTACTATAGTACCCTTACCTACGATCAACTCATACACCTAAACACACATGAACGCCATAAAGATTTAAAGCTTAACAATTCATACCATAAGGAAAATATCGTAAAACAGATAATACATACACTAAGAGCGTAAGCCAGCTTTAAGCAGCCCTCTCCACCTACACTAAACCTTTTATACGAAACTAACCCTCCGATAATGTGAAGAGGAGGAGGCCGGGGTCACCTAGCCTGGTAGGGTGCAGGCCTGCTAAGCCTGTGGCGCGTATGCGCCGCGCGGGTTCGAATCCCGCCCCCGGCGTATAACTATGGGGAGGCTATGAGCCTCTCCATCGTTATACCTCTGCTACTCTCTCGATTTATGATCGAAGCAGTCTCGTATTCGATCCTGGTGGATCCATATTCCATCCTGGATGTAACGAACTTCTGCTCCAGGATACCGAAAGACTTATCGTTTTAACTATGTTTTATACTCCGGTTTCATCTATTGTTTTTACTACCATGCCGCTATACTCAGTAGGTAAAGTGTAGAATGGGGTAGCGAGGTTTAAACCAGATCTACATGTAACTGCTGAAGGCTAGCTATCTCCTAGTCTTATACTCGATTACGTATAGCTTTTAATGCCCTAGAGCTCCGCGATGATCTGAGCCCCCTAGTTGGATAGTATTATTCACGCCTCTCTGCCTTGATAGTACGCCTTCTCAGCATGCATGGAATCACTATATTCGGATATTTGCCGTGCGACTCTCTACAGATATATCCAGCAGTATCGCTCTCAACTCTTCTGAGTCCAGCTTCAGCTCTCTAGCTCTATCAGCTATAGCCTTGACGACGTCATTCACGCTTGCTAAAGCCCATTCGGCGGTCGCTTTAGAATATAGCTTAAATATAGAATGCAGTCTCGCATCGAAGTCCAGTGATCGATTACATCCACTAATGCTAAACTCCTATCGGATATGCATACGATAGGCTCTATAAGAAGCCTAGCCCCCTACATACAGGCTGTAGAACGCTTATAGTAGCTCGTTCGCTTCCCCCTTTATCACATAGTTCTCTCCATTAATCGTCCAACTTTTCCTTCAAGCAGCTCGATAAGCCTGGAGAAAGTTAGAGTCGAATATGATGTATGGATGCACCGATACTTAAGTATCGCCGTCACTAAACAATTCGTAACATTACTAAGATTCCTGATAAGATCTAGCCCTTAACAGTTTTACCTAGAGCTGATTGGAGTGTTTTAAAGATTGTCTATCACACGTTTATATCTGGCGGCGGTGGAGGTAGAGGTCTTAAGGATAGATAGAAGTATACTGCCGAAGCGGTGAATACAGCGTTTAGAAACCAGCTTATTATAGACCCGATATATGGACCTATAATCGGGATTATCGAGAAGCCATACGAGAATATTGCACCTACAACTATCACTATTAAGATGAAGATTATTACATCCCCAAGATTTTTAATAACAAAATCGAATGCTCTTTTCGTGCTTTCTATAGCATTCAGCTCCTCTGTTATCGCTATAACTACGATAAAGATTCCTATCGGAAGCAGGATGATCGTTATACTGCATAGTGCTGCGATTATAGCTACGATGATTAATACGCCGATTCTACTCATCACTAGGTTTAAACTTCTTCTTAGATCTATCGGGCGGCTGCTAATCGCATCGTTAGCCATATCTACAAGCATGCATCCCGCTATGAAACCAAGAATAGCAGCGATTAATGAACCGAAGAGGCTTATGAACGGATTCGGTACTTCAAAATAGTAATATCGTATCGGGAATAGGTATGCTAGTGCATTAAAGACTAACTGTATAAGGATAGGAATAGCGTAGGGGGCGAACAGTATTGGATTCTTTACCGAGATATCTATACCCCTCGAGATAGCTTCTATCGATTTTGACATACTTTGTTTTTACTATTTCGCTCCTTATTAAGATATCGGTCACCTTCTTAACTATAGCAACTACTATCTACCTAAGTATAAAAATACGCCTATAACTAAATCATTCTTTAGGTAGAATTCTAAAGCTATACGATGGAAAACTCTGGGGGTTCATAGTGGATGAAACTTCACGGCTGAGGTAGGGTTAATCCGGTTTAGATTATTACTGAGCTTTCGACAAGAGGAATCCTGTTGAACCGGTATTCTTGCTATTAAAGCAGAGGATAAGGATGCCTCTCTACAACATAGTAGTAATGGAAAGAGGTTATAGGATATTAGAATCTATTCTACTGAGTGTATTGAGAAGTTTGAATCTTAGGCCGCCCCTTCATAGGGGAAAGGCTTAAATTTATTGGCATCCATCACTTTATAGGGGTGTTATAATTTAGTTGTCCCAGCAATCTAGGGAGAGGAGTGTGACGAGGGAGCGTCTCATCGGAATGCAAGTCGTAGATGGAGATGGCTACCTCGTAGGAACTGTTAAGGATATAAGCTTCATGATCGGAAGGATGGGTATATCGCTATACGTGGAGGGGAAGGATGGGGTGGCGAAGGAGGTTGCATGGGAGGATGTGCAAGCTGTAGGAGATTTTGTCCTTCTAAAACCACGGCCAACCCAAGCGGTGGGGGTGCAGCCAACTCAGCCAGTTCAGCCGGAAGCGCAGGTACAAACGCCAATATGTCCAGTATGTAAGGGCCGCCTCACATGGATTCCGCAGTATCAGAGATGGTATTGCTACAAATGTAAGAAGTATTTATAGCAATATGTTTAATCTTGGAAAGGGGTTTTAGGGTTATCTTCAGTTAATGCTAAATAGTAGGAGTGTTGTAAAGATTCAACAATAGTATTTTTTATTAAACTAAAAATATTGTTAATATATGTTTAGAAACCCCATCCTTCTTGGAGAATCATGGTTGATGAACTTTACTCTATAGCTTAACCTAAATCGGTGGATAAAGGGTACATGCTTGAGGAGATAGAAGCCTAGGCATGGATTTTAGTAAACATGCTATTTTAATGGATAAAGCGAGTTTTAAGTAGGAGATCTATGATGGAGCAGGTAGAAACTTGTGGGGGTAGAATCCGGCTGACTGGCGGATAAACTCCTCCCTATATGTTCACCCATCCGGAGATTCTCAGTTAAACCTTTCACTGTGAAGCCACTCTTAGAGAGCTTCTCTATTACTGGCTGAGCTGCCTCCCCCCTCAGGGGTTATCGGTAAAACTCCAACTCTATCCTTAATACCTCTAAGTAGCCGTATTATTCTCTCAGAATCCTCAAGGGACTTCGGTATAACCAGTCAGATATACGTGTTTATAGCCGGTCTAAAAGCTCTACTTATCGTCGTAAGGATCTCGATAAATATGCTGAAGCCTAGATCGTATGCACCTAGGAAGGCTATAGTTTCACTCTTAGACGCTCGGAGCAGAGCTGTAGGCGTTAGCATCGAGAGCATGATCTCCCTGAGGAGCTAAGCGTGAGTTATCGTTATACCGCTCGTCCTAGAAAACTCTTCAAGAAACCTTTTAGTCTCATCCCTATCCATTTCAATCAGGTGAAACCCCATACTCTTGAAAATCTGAAATAGCGGCTTCCTAACGATAAAGCCTAAGTTGAAAACCTTCTTAGTCCTATCGAAGAAGTTCTTCCCCACATATAACATTAGAGACTCCAAACTACTACTCATCGATATCCACCAAATGGAGTGGCGAAAATTTTTTCTATTTAAGCTTTATGTAAACTATTTTGACTTAATGGTTTAACCCAACTTTCTATATCCACTCTACAGTATCGAGTATACTCTAATCGATGGAAACTGTCTCTTTACCCTTAATCGGCCATCTTAATCTAGAGCTAATAGAGGAACTGATTTTCGATCTGTTTGAGAGGTTATTATAGAAATAAAGTTTATAAAGCATAGTGGATTCTATATAAATTGTTAGGTGGATTGTGATGAGGAAGATGACCGAGGATAATTTGAAGGCTGCGTTTGCAGGCGAAAGTCAGGCGCATATGCGGTATCTGATCTTCGCTGTAAAAGCTGAAAGGGAGGGGTTCACTAATATCGCTAGATTGTTTAGAGCGATAGCTTTCGCTGAGCAGGTTCATGCTTCGAATCATCTGAATACGTTGGGGTTGATACAATCGTCTATCGAGAATCTAGAGGTAGCTATAGATGGGGAACGGTATGAAGTGGAGGAGATGTATCCGGCTTATAATGCCGTCGCTAAACTTCAGGGTGAAAGGAATGCTGAAAGATCTTTCAACTGGGCTCTCCAATCTGAGAGGATACATGTAGGATTGTATCAGAAGGCTAAGCAAGCCGCCGAGAAAGGTGAGGATGTAAAGTTAGAAGCAGTCTATGTATGCGAGTTATGCGGATATACCATCGAAGGCGAAGCACCTGATAGATGCCCTATATGCGGAGCACCGAAGGATAGATTCATGAAATTCTAGTCGGCTTATATGTGTATCTGGAGTTTCCCTAGCTATATTGGATAGCCTAGCCGATACTAGCCTTTGGAAGTTGGCTACTTCCTCGGTTAGCTGTTCAACAATCGATAAACACCTATGGATCGGTAAGAATCTAATACTAAAATCTTTGATATAGTGAAATCCTTAAACATTAAACATGAGTAGGGAAGAGCTTTAGACTGGTGGAGTGAAACTGAGCATAACATTAGGCTGGCGAAGAGGGGCTTCGGAATAGAAGAGTATAGCGTATCGGCCTTTCTATGCCATCAGGCAAGCTGAGAAGGCCTTGAAAGCCCTTTACATGGTCAAGAAGGCGAGGCTTCCACCAAGGGGTATGACCTGGCAGAGATTGGAAGGCTCCTCGATGCAAAGGAGATAATGGATGGGTTGAAAATCCTGAATCCTCGTTACATGATATCGAGACATCTGAATGCGGCGAACAGGATCTTGGAATAGATGAATGTTGATAGCGGGCTTCCATGAAAAGCTAGACAGGATTAAGCTATCTAAAAAGATAGAAGAAGCTCCTAGCATTCATTAGGCGACTGAGTGAGGAGCTTGAAGTGAGTTAAGTCTGCATGTTCGGTTTAAGGGTCTACGGCATCCCACTAAGGGACAGCGATTTGGATATGATAATCGTCTCAGAGAGATTTAAAGAGCGAAGCTTCATCGAAAACATGGAGCTGCTTAGCAGGCTTTGGGGCGGCTTCTTCACGATAGAAATATCCCTATATACCCAGGAGTAACTAAATGGGTATGATGGAAGAAAGGTTGTCGTGACTGAGGCGCTGGAGAGAGGGATCAGGATAGATCTGCGTAAGTTCATGAGTAAAGCATCCTCTCGCTGAAAAGCGCTTCTATTAGCTAGGATATAGCCGCTGTAACGCTGGTGGAAAGCCAAAATAATCTATTACTTATGCTGTTAAAGAGCTGGGTGATATTCCCCGTTGAGGCGTTTTCAGACTTATTAAGCCGCTTTAACGACTATAAACAGAGGAGGAATTAATCACAAGAGACTGAGGTCTCAAATTTATAGAAAGCGTGTCTAAGAAACTAGGATGTGAAGTAGAAAAATAACTGTATCCTAGCGGGTGAGAAACTAGTTTAATACTTTCTTACGCATATCGTCAAATAATCATAAGGTGTTGTTTGATTATTGAATACTTCATTCTAAGCTTTCTAAATACATTCTTCATGATAATATAAAAATCCTCGAAGAACTCGTAGCTATCAAAAAGGGTTAAAGGATTGATCATATTTAAATGTTACCAACATCAGAAGGCTAGCGTGCTATTTTTTACTTTCTGGTAATCTGTGTTTAGGTTATGGTGGGCTGTATAATTTTATATATGGGTGTACCGTAAGGTTTAAGGTCTTTGAATCTATATTTAGGTACGAGGGGTCTTCTATGGGTCCTAAGATCACTTTTATAGGTGCTGGTAGTGCTAGATGGACTAGTAGGATATTAGTCGATATATTCATGAACGAGGATCTACGTAACTCCGAGATATGGCTTATGGATATCGACGATTACCGGCTTAACATAATATCGACACTCGCTAGGAAGTATGTGGAAGAACTTAAGCTTCCTACTAGGATCTATGCGACTAAGGATCGAGCGGAAGCTATTAAGGATGCTGACTTCGTCATATCAACCGCTCTTCCGAAAGGCTACATGTACTATGAGACTATGAGAGATGCATCCGAGAGGCATGGATACTATAGAGGGATTAACAGTGTTGAATGGAACTATGTAGGGGACTACCATACCATATGGGGCTATTATCTATTCAAGCTCCATCTGGATATAGCGAGGGATATAGAGGATCTCGCCTCGGATGCATGGCTCTTCATAGTTTCAAACCCCGTCCTAGAATTAACTACGATGGTGGGTAGGGAGTCTAAGATTAACGTAGCAGGTATATGCCACGGTTTTCTAGGCTATAGGGCTGCTATCGAAATACTAGCTATGCGTCTGGCTAAGGAGAAGCTGGGTAAGAATATAACGCCGTACTGTGCTGCTCATAGACCTGAATGCTATAGGGAGGTTTTCGATCTGATAGGCTTCGATGAAGTGGAAGTCGAGATGGGAGGATTGAACCACGTTATATGGCTGACCAAGTTCATGTATGAAGGTGAAGATGGATATAGGTATATAGATGAGTGGGTTAAAGAGGATGCTGAAGAGTATTGGAGTGTATGGAGGGAGTATACGGCTAACCCATGGGATCTAGATCTATGCCCAGCGGCTATAGATATGTATAAGACATATGGCTATCTACCTATAGGGGATAGCGTTCGCGGAGGTACATGGAAATACCATTGGGATCTCAAGACTAAGCAGTACTGGTATGGTCCATATGGTGGTCCGGATTCGGAGATAGGCTGTGCTATAAGGATAATGCAAGTGAGGAGGAATGTCGAGGAGATGGCTAGGATAGCTTTCGATACATCTAGACCTGTGTCTTCATCCATCCCGTTTAGACCGAGCGGTGAAGTTATAGTAACCCTTATAGACTCGATATACAACGATAAACCTGCGGATAGCTACGAACTACAATTCTTCGGAAAACGTATGTATGTACCGATATACGTGAACATTATGAATAAGGGGGCTATACCCAATATACCGGGGAATGTAGCCGTCGAGACTCATGTGAAGGTGGATGGGAGGGGCATCCATCCGATACAGAAGGATGCCATACCAGATAAACTCTACAAGTATGCTATACTACCTAGAGTTATGAGGATGGAGTGGGCTTTAGAAGCCAACCTGGAAGGTGGACGGGATAGCTTAATCCACTGGCTTATAGTGGATGTAAGGACTAAGAGTATGAAGCAGATAGAAGATGTTATAGACGATATATTGAAGCTTCCAGGAAACGAGGATATGGCTAGACATTTCAGCTGAAGCTTGCCGATCAGAAACTGTATGTATCTATATACGGTGGCTCTACATAATATTTTCGATGAGATACGTCGATATTCTATGTCAAATTAAGGTTATGTTTAAGTAGGTGTTCAGCAGAAATCTTCTTTGACCATATGCCTCTATCCCGTCCGCTACTATTCACCTTAGGCGTATGGATAGTCGCTGATGGTATCATAGCTATGATCCTCTTATACCCTCCAATACATATCTGGCTCATTATACGTTTCGTCAGGGTAGCTATAGGCTTCGCGATACTCCTAGAAGCTCAAAGAGTACGGATAAACCTTCTAGCTCACCTTAAAAGCTCGAGTCGACCCTATAGATACATCCGCGTTTATATAAGCCTGCTAAGCTTCATAGGTGTATGGCTCCTGATAGATGGGTTAACGACAGGTTTACTAGGATATACGCACCCGGTACTAGTATGGCAATCTATACGTATCGTTAGATCGGTTACAGGTTTATGTCTAATCTTTATGAGCTTCCTCTATGAAAGATTTCAGGTAGCTGGATGATATAGCCTATTAAGGATGGCTATTCCCTCAGCCTCTCCCTACAGATCCGTCTATCTTAAGAGTTTTATCTGCATAGATGCGATTCATTCACCAGCTATGAAGAGGATAGGGTTCGGCGTCATAGGTGTAGGTATTCAGGGGGAGAGGCATGCCGCTGCGTATGCTAGGCATCCTCTATCCAAGCTCATAGCTGTAGCCGATGTGGATGGGGCTAGGGCTGAACATATTGCTAGGATGTATGGTGCTGAAGCATACTTTACGGATTATCATAAGTTGTTGAAGATGGATGGGATCGAAGCTGTATCTATCGCTACACCGGATTTCCTCCATAGGGATCCATGTATAGCTGCCGCCGAAGCTGGTAAACATGTTTTAGTAGAGAAGCCTATGGCTACATCGGTAGATGATTGTCAGGCTATGATCGATATGTGTAGGAGAACCGGGGTTAAGCTCATGGTTGCATTCCATAATAGATGGAACCCTGTATTCGTACAAACGAAGTATAGTGTATCTAACGGCGATCTCGGCAAGCTTATATACGCTTATGCTAGGTTGAACGATACGATATACGTACCTACCAGGATGCTTTCATGGGCATCTAGATCCAGTAGCTTATGGTTTCTAGGAAGTCATGCGATAGATCTTCTACTATGGCTTTTCGAGGAGAAGCCTACAAAGGTTTATGGATTCCAGAGGAGTGTTAAGCTTAAGAGTATAGGTGTAGGCACCCCCGACTTATATGGGTATATACTACACTTCAGGGATGCAGTAGCCTTCGGAGAGAATCTATGGATACTACCAGATGGATCCCCTACTATAGCTGAATTCAAACTTGAGCTTGTAGGGGATAAGGGGTGTATATACACGGATCACTCTAGGGGTAAATCGATAGAGAAGATTACCGATAGGTACAGTATACCAGATACATACGTATACTACGATCTATATGGTAAGCCTTCAGGTTTTACTGTTGAATGTATAAATCACTTTATAGAGTGCGTGGTAGAGGATAGAGAGCCTATGGTTAGAGGTGAGGATGGATTAGCCGTGACTACTGTTATATCATCCATATTAGAATCGGTAGAGAAGTCTACTGAAATCTATCTAAGCTAGCCTCCATAGATAGCATGATCCGGCCATAATATCTATATTATATGGCTATCCCTATACCAGCCCAGCTCAGATTCTACAATACTTTATAAACACCTTTACCTGGTATACTATTGCCTCGCTAGAAGGTGTAGGTGTAATAGTTATGGATGGGTTCGATACCAAATCCTTCATAGAAGAGAAGATCGGTTGGCTTAGAAGCGAGATAGGCTCTGAGGATGCTATAGTAGCTCTTTCAGGCGGTGTCGATAGCTCTGTAACGGCTGTACTCGGATTCAAAGCTATCGGCTCCCATCTGAAACCTATATTCCTCGATGATGGGTTTATGAGGATAGGAGAATCCGATAGGGTTAAAGATATTTTTGAAGGGCTAGATATCAAAGTGTATGTATACCATGTGGAAGATGAATTTTTGGAAGCGCTTAAGGGTGTAAGGGATGCTGAGGAGAAGAGGAAGCGTTTTCGTGAAACATTCTATATGGTATTCTCACGGATAGCTCGGGAGCTTAAGGTTAGGGTAGTATTACAGGGAACTATAGCGGCGGATATCGTCGAAACTAAGGGTGGTATTAAAACTCAGCATAACGTCCTCGAGCAGATAGGTATAGATCCGCTTAGAAGTTACGGGTTTAAAGTCCTCGAACCTCTCAAAGACCTTTATAAGAATCAGGTTAGGCTTGTAGCTAGAGAGCTTGGGCTTCCAGATGAGATAGTTAAACGTAAACCATTCCCAGGTCCAGGTCTATCGATAAGAGTACTGGGGGAGGTTACGAATGAGAGGCTTTCCGTGATAAAGAGGGCTACAGCTATAGTCGATGAAGAGCTTTCAGATATAGATTGCTTCCAAGCATTCCCGGTTCTATTAGAGGGGATGGCTACAGGTCTCAGTAAAGATGGGAGAAGGAAGTACGGCTACATCATAGCTTTAAGGATAGTCGAATCTGAAGATGCTATAACTGCTAGATATATGAAGCTAGATTGGGGTAGGCTTGAGAAGGTTAGGGATAGACTGATAGCGGAGATACCTCAGGTATCTAGGGTTCTCTACGATATAACGGATAAACCTCCAGCTACCATAGAGTTCGAGTAGGGTTTGCTAAAGCTTCAATATATTAGGCTAAGGATGACGAGTGATAGGATATATGTCATTACAGCCGACGGGATTAGCTTCTTATAGACGGAATGTATCTTCGATCTATAGTATCCTACGGTAAGTACTAGGCATAAGTGTAGAGGGGAGATGAGATATGAGAATATTATCGATATATAGACAGAGGATGCTATGGATGTAGACATATCCCCTATTATCGCAGATGCTATCGGAATTACAAGAGCTATACCGGCTGAAGGCATAGCCGTAGCTAAACCTACTATCCACGCTACTACTAACGCTATCGCCACCGGTGGAAGATACGTAGATGATAGGTATGGTAGAGCTACTTCTATTAATCCTGAACGATTTAGCGTATATCTGAAAACCATAACGCCAGGTATAGCTAACGGAAGGCTTAAGTCGACTTTCTTAAAAGCTCTCCACGCCTTCTCGAAACCCATACGAGTGATGAGCATCGTGTAAGTTATAGCTAAGATTAAAGCTAAAACCATGTTTAACCCTATGATCGTTAGAATAACCGCGACGGCTATAGGCGATATATTCAGCAATATACGGCGTATCAGCTCCCCACTCCGTCGATCTATACTATCCCCTTTCAGGCTAGCTATCCGACGTAGGGATACTATGTAGCCTACACCTACATACAGTATGAGTACAGGTATCTGGACGGCTATAAGCTTATGGAGACTTACACCAGATAACGTCGAAGCTAGTATGATAGCCGATGATAGCGGGTATACGAAGAAATTCCAATGTCTAAACCATACGTTTATGAAGCTCTTCTCATCGCCATCTAACCCTAGCCTACTAGCCGTATCCTCTATCATCGGAGCTGACAGTAGAGCTCCACCCGGCATCGGTAGGCTACCCATAATAGCCGGTAGTATCGCTAGAGCAACTTTCGCCGATAGGAGCCTCCTGATAGAATCTATCAGCTGCTCGATCATACCAGATTCACTCATATATATCGCTAGGATCTG
>JAWCGL010000016.1:0-13100 GCA_038857155.1 Bathyarchaeia archaeon | reverse complement strand
AGTTTATAGAGGAGAAGGTCGATGGGTATGAGCTGTACACCGAGACAGGCTGCCCCCCTCTATTCATATATCCTCTAGCTAAGCTTCTATGGCTTAAATCGTCTAAACCAAGCATCTTCGATTATGCTAGATGGTTTCTCTCAGCTAAAGATTACATCATATATAAGCTTATAGGCGAACCTTATATCGATAGATCTACCGCTTCAGGTAGCCAGCTTCTGAATATACATAGTTTAAGCTGGAACGATACCTCTTTAGAGCTAGCCGGGGTCGATGAATCGAAGCTGCCTAAGCTGTACGATGGCGAGAAGCCTCTCATAGAATTACCTAGGAGTATAGCTTCAAATCTTGGGTTGGATTGTAATCCTCCCATCTTCCTCGGAGCGTCTGATGGAGCTCTACATAGCCTAGGGGTAGGTGCGGTAGCCGATGGTTTAGCAGCCGTTAATCTAGGTACTAGCGGGGCTTTCAGGCTATCTTCGGGTAGACCGGTAGTCGATAGATCTAAGCGTATGCGCTTCTTCTGCTACTATCTAGGCTATAGTGTATGGATACCCGGTGGCGCCGTCAACAATGCTGGTCTATGCCTAAGATGGTTTAGAGATAATATAGTAGGATCTACATGCAGTTATGAGGAGCTTATAAGCGAAGCTGAATCGGTAGATCTAGATCGGTTAAACCCGTTAATTCTACCGTTCCTATCGGGTGAAAGATTCCCTGTCAGGGATCCATACGCTAAAGCGTTATTCTTCGGTTTAACATTAGGTCATCGTAGGGGGCATATCGTTCGAGCTCTGATGGAAGCTCCGATCTACACCTTAAGATGGATAGCAGATTCTATGAGGGAGAATATGCTTAACGCAAGGGTTGCACGTATAGGTGGTGGAGGCGCTTCGTCTAAGCTATGGAGGAGGATATGCTCCGGGATCCTTAATCTAAGGATCGAGTATATAGGTTTCGAGGAGTCATCGCTTATAGGAGCTGCTATACTAGCTGCGTTAGGCTTAGGATACTATAGCTCGATAGGGAGAGCTTTGGACGAAGCTATCGATATAGTAGAGGTTGACGACCCAGTATCGTATGAAGTTGAGATATACAAGGAACGTTATAGTTTATACCGTAGACTTTACGAGGCGGTATCGACGCTACATCGTTCCTAGCATAAAGTTTTTCCCCGTAAACCTACCTCGATATTCTAGCGGTGTCAGATTCGTGGCTCGTATAGCTATTCTATCCTCAAGCTTCGGTGTATATACACCTGAAGCGATAGAGAGGCTTAAATCTATAGCGGAGGTCGTTAGGATAGAGTTGAAAGGTAGAAGCCTATCTGAAGATGAATCTATAGATGCTCTTAGAAGCTTCGATATACTCATATTAGGTGGAGGATGCAATGTAACAGAGAGGGTTCTACGTGAAACCGGGCTTAAAGTCGTAGCTAGGCATGGCGTAGGCCTCGATAATGTGGATCTAGAGGCTGCTACGAAGCTAGGTGTCCCCATCCTATATACGCCTCATGCTAACGCTAGAGCTGTCGCTGAGCATACATTCGCTTTGATACTCTCCTTCTCGCGAAGGATAACGCTAGCTCACGAGTACGCTAGGAGGATACGTGCTGCTCCTCCTAGACTCATAGGATTTGAACTTGAGGGTAAGAAGCTAGGTGTTATAGGGTTCGGTGCTATAGGTAGGATCGTAGCGGGTATCGGTAGAGGTTTCGGCATGTCTATCCTAGTGTATGATCCATACGTAGATCTTAAGCTGATCGAGGAATCCGGATGTAGACCAGTAGATCTAGAGACGCTACTCAGAGAATCGGATATAGTTACGATCCACGTTCCCCTAACTAGAGAGACCTATCATATGATAGGTGAGAGAGAGTTTAAACTGATGAAGCCTACTGCTCTACTAGTAAATACATCTAGAGGAGCCGTTATAGATGAAGCTGCTTTAATTAAAGCCTTAAGAGAGGGGTGGATCACAGGTGCTGCTTTAGATGTATTCGAAGAAGAACCTTTAAAGCCTGATAACCCGCTTCTATCGATGGATAACGTAGTAGCTACACCACATATAGCATTCCTGACGATCGAATCTGTTAGGAGGATGGATATGATGCTGGTAGAAGATATCGAAAGAATACTCTCAGGTAGGAGGCCTGAGAGGATAGCAAACCCAAAAGTCTTAGAGAAAATAAACCTTGTATAATATAGCTTTGATCACTATGATTCCCGTCCAACCGATGATCTCAATAGATCATCTACCTCTTTAAGCTTCAACGCCACCTGCCTTCCAAGCTCTGTAAGCTTGAATACCTTCCTCGCCCCCTCACCCTCCTCTTCGATAAGCCCCATCCTTATCAAGGGTATCAGGCTTCTGTAGAACGTACTATATCCTATGTTTAGCCGTCTAGCATCGCTAACGATAATCTTCTCCTGGGTTAGAAGGAATAATAGTATGGTTATACCATGCCTGCTTATATCTTCTATCACATATATCCACCTGCTTGAGCTTCTACTAATCTATTCGACCTATATAAATCTTTATGAAAAATTAAATTGCAAATGTCTACTGCTATGTAGAAATTTGAGATAAACCTATACGGCGATATGATACCTATGGAAGAATAGATTTCACCCCATATAGCCATCCTCTAAATTCACCGATATCCTCAGGAAACCTTTCATACAATCTTCTAACTTTATTCATCGCTCTAGCAATCCTTCTAAGTCTAAGTAGAAGTTCTGGTCTACCTGAACCTCTGATGAGCCGTTTAACTTTCTCTAACGTCGTAATCCTCAACGTACCATACATACTAGCTTTGAGAATATCGTCCTCTGATAGAAGCCTAGCGGACATACCATAATCTATATCTTCATCTGATAGATCCTGTAGGAATCTTCTTAGCACATCTAAAGCTGCTTGTTTAGCCCCATAACTCCTCATGTATCCCACGTTATAGCTCCATAAATCCTCAGCCTTAAATAATCCGCGATCATATGCTTCGGCTATAGCTTCAGCAGCTAGTTTACCCGCATACATGGATGGACCTATACCGCCTCCGTGTATAGGGTTAACTTGGCATGCAGAATCGCCTACCAATATGAAGCCGTTAGCTACAAGGCTTGCTAAAGGTCTACGCGTAGGTACAAGACCGCCTCCAAAATCGAGTATAGTATTACCTATACCTTTGACGGTATCTAGAAACCTGTATAGCAGCGTCTTAGGGTTCGGATAGCCTTGCCCACACTGAACCCCCACCCCTATGTTAACGGTTCCATCGCTCCTAGGAAATATCCAAGCATACCCGCCTGGAGCATACACTCTACTAAGATATATCTCGCCGTAGTTGCATCCATCGTATTCTTCCCCGGTAGCTCTAACCTCTCTATACGCTGCTTGAACATCCTCAGGCTTCACAAACCTCTCCGGTAGAAGCTCTTCAGGTATACTCCTCCTTAACACCGCTACCACCCCGCTCGCATCTACGGTAACTCTACCTTTAAACTCTACCCTAACCCCTCCACGTTCTGCTACCACCCCTACGACTACCCCTCCATCCACGATCGGTTTAAGAGCTCTCGTAGAATCGAAAAGCTCTACTCCTCTATTCAAAGCATCCCTCAGCAAACTCTGACCGAATCTATGGCGTCTCAGCATGAAGCCTGATACACCTTCCCCTACTATCTCGAATACGGTCGATCTACTCGGAGAATATAGCTTCATACCTTTAACCTCGTTTATTATAGCATCCCACGGGTATGGTAGGCCTAGATTATCGAAATGATGCCTACCGATAGCATCACCGCATATCTTTCTACCTATATCAAACTCTCTCTTAACGTCCACTATACATACCTTCAACCCCTGTTCAGCTGCGAATAACGCTGTCGAGCAGCCTCCTGTCCCAGCGCCTACTACGATGACGTCATATATCCTACTAGGCTCCATGCATATTCACCTACACGGCTTTAACCTACCCTCAGAATCTATCTCCCCTCCCTTTATCCTTGTCGATGATATAGGTCTACCATCCTCAGCTAGAACGAACGGTACGACAACTATCTCTAGGGGGTTTAACCCTCTAGAAGCTCTGATACGGTTTATCTCCTCGGCTCTAACTCTAGTCTCCTCTGTTACGAATATAGCTTCAAGCTCTGCTACATCGATAGCTACACCGTATACGTCGTTGAGCTTAACGATGCTATACCTCCCTTTATACCTGGAGTCTAGGTATGCTCTAAGCCTCTCCTCCCTCTCTATATAGGGTGAAACCTTATAGGGTTTACCAAGCTCCAAAGCAAGTTCATCTGAGGTTAAACCTATGAGAATGTAATCTGAGCTTTTAAACGCTTCGTCGAGAAGCCTTCTATGCCCGGCGTGTATAGTCTCGAACGTGCCGCCGACGCATACTAACCTAAATAATCTTCCATACCCCATCGTATGCACCGTATAACACCTATATTCTAGTTAAGATCATATTATCTTCATAAGTTCTTCTTTAGCTTTCCTCCTCATCTTCTCATAGTTCTCTATAAGATAAATATTCTCATCTATATCTATTATAACTATTCTATCGTCGATTCTATATACATTTTTCCTACCTACTATCTTAAAGATTCTATCACCTCTATCCGTTTTAACTCTACATACATAGTATTCGCCTGTATAGGTTATATCGTATACATCCACTATGGAGGGTATGAAGTACCTTTTATCCAATATAGCTTCTAGCAGAGATCTCTGCTCCCTTCTAAGTCTACGGATATCCCTGATTACGCATATATCTTCGTGCGTTAAAGCAGATCTGAACAGGATATAGTATGGGTTTGAGAGGGGGAAAGGTTTAACCGGCTCTACACCTCTATACATCCTACCATCGATATATATCGTCAGTAGATCTTCGCCTTCATCATACTCTATCTTAACCTCATCCGGCTCGACTATACGGAGCGCAGCCTTAGCGTAATCCTTTACGCTACTCATATATCAGCTCACCGTAGCATCGGTAAGCCTCTCTTGGAATTGTGTATTCCAAAGCCTAGAATACAATCCACCTTTTTCGAGAAGCTCCTCATGAGTGCCAACTTCTACTATCTCACCCTTATCTACGACTATGAGCCGATCTACATCCTTAACCGTGCTAAGCCTATGAGCTATTATGATCGTAGTCCTACCTCTAGCTATATTATCTAAAGCCTTCTTTATCCCATCCTCAGTTATAGTATCGACGCTGCTAGTAGCTTCATCGAGTATAAGTATCTTAGGATCGGATATCACTGTTCTAGCGATGGCTATCCTCTGACGTTCACCTCCAGATAGCATACCTCCTCCTTCACCGCATGGCGAATCGTATCGTAGAGGCTTCTCCAATATGAAATCGTGCGCTAAAGCTATCATAGCAGCAGCCATAACCTCCTCCGGTGTAGCATCAGGTTTACCATAGCGTATATTGTTAGCTATAGAATCGTTGAATAGCCTTGGATCCTGACTTACTATACCTATCTGCCTCCTCAAACTCTCGATCTTTATACCCCTTACATCGACTCCATCTATGAGTATCCTACCCTTACCTACATCGTAGAATCTAAGTAGTAGCTTGGTTATAGTCGTCTTCCCGCTACCCGTAGGCCCGACTATACCGATCTTCTCCCCAGGCTTCACTTCGAAGCTTATATTCTTCAATACATACGTGTAGGGGGTATAGCCGAACCATACATCCTCAAACTTTATCCACCCCTTAACGTCTAGATCGATACTATTAGGTGAATCCTTTATACTTGGATCCATAGCCATTAGGCTCTGTATTCTCTCAGCGGCTGTGCTAGCTCTCTTCATAGGCTCTACCATACTTATAAGCATCTGTATGGGGCCGTAGAACTGGCTTACATAAGATATGAAGGCTGAGAGTACCCCTAGGGTTATCCCTCCTCCTAGAACCTCCAACCCACCGACCCACCATATGATAGCCGTAGCCGATGATATCAGGAAGCTTAACATCGGGAAGAACTTCAAGTTAAGTATAGTCGATCTTAAGCCTGCTTTAACCACTTCGCTTAACCTTGCCTTCAACCTATCCTCCTCGTATCCCTCCATGCAGTATGCTTTAACGATAGGGAATCCAGGTATAACATCTACTAGCAACGCTGATACATCGGTAGATCTCCTCCACTCGTAATGGTAGACCCATCTAGCCTTCCTACTGAACATGGATACGCCTAGGATGAGTAGAGGTAGAGGCGCTAAGGCTATCACAGCTAGCCTCGGATCTAACGCGAATATCATCGTAGCTACCGACGCCAGCGATATTATGCTTCTTAGAAGCTGTTCTAACCCCCATGACAGGAACCAGTTCACCCTGCTAGCATCATCCGTTATCCTAGATATGAGGCGGCCGGATTCGTATGTATCTAGTATGTTAGGCTGGAATCGCATTATATGCCTGAATAGGTTAACCCTTATAGAGTACATAACTTTGAGGCTTACGTAGGATAATGTATAGCTACGTACCGCGCCTAGCACGGAGCTTAAAGCTTGCGTAACGACTATTACCATGATTATAACGATAAGCTGCTCCCTCTTCTGAGCTAATATAACATCGTCGATTAATATCCTAAGATAGTATGGTGGTAATAATCCTAGGAAGATACCGGCTATACCGGATGCTATACCTAAGACTAAAGCTAGTTTATAGGGTATGGCGAATCTTAGGACGAAGAGTAGAGGCCCCATCCTCAACCCGATCTTCTCCTGCTCCCTCCTCTGATTATCGATAGAAGATCTGATAGACAAGGCATTCTCTATTAGGCTAGCGGCTTCGTTAAACTCCCTTCTCAAACTCCTCGTAAACCTTATGAGATGTATGACCCTACCATCTTTAAGGGTTAGCTTTATCTCGCTATTACCTACATAATCTACCACACTGACAGAGGAGATACATGGTAAATCTATAGAATGTAGAATCCTACCTCTATCATCGTACACTATACAACGCCTATTCGTGATGATGAGCCGGCTAACACCGTATATTCCATCCACACCTATATCGCTCTCAAACTCCGCCACCGTACTCTCGCCATTATTCAACTCCACGCTATCATCCATACCAAGAATATAGTCCGGGATAGGATCGATAGAATTAAAGTTTGCGTACCTACTTCAAGTAAAACTGTTACAGCTAGATTAAACTTGGTAGCCACCTGTCATCTAGACTGACGTTCTTCTATATACCCCTCTAGATCTAACAACGCCGACATATGCCGTGCGAACGCTTCGTATGCAGATTCATATGGGCTGAAATATCTATGAACCATACCTGCCCCACCACCTTTAACGCTCTGATAGTATAATAGATCGCTGCATTGAAGCATCCTCCAAGCTTCTAAAGCCCCCCTATCGTTCGAAGCTTTAACGATCGATCCTAACCGCTCCATCTTATCGAAGCATAACCTCTGCATATCGTTACCTATCCATGCAGATAGATCCCTCTCCTCATCAGCCCATGATACCGGATCGCTATCAGAAACTTCTATCTCATCTATCGGATGATACTCATCGACCACCTGGCTAGGCGTCAGGAATCTTACACCCCGCTTGATAGCTTCTTTAGGTAGCCACGCTAGAAACTCCATTATACCAGTCTCCGCCGGATGATGCTCACCGAAAGTCTCGTAATCTATGAAGACGAGTATGTATTGCCCGCTACTCCTAGCTATCCATTCGCTATATTTATCCGCTGTCAAAGGATATTCTATCCAATCCTTAGCTGAGAATCTGAATCCGATATCGTCTGAAAGCCTATAATTCCTGGTCAATATCTTTACACCGCTACCTTTAGCTTTATACAGGTAGTTAGGACTCCTCCAACCCAATATCCTTTCAGCACCCTCTATTATCACGGCTTCGAACCCTAGATTCTCAGCCTCAACCCCTATCGAATCGCTGTATATAAGCTCAGTATTCTCTAGCATCCTCGGTTTAACTTTGAATATCCTCTTCATAGCATCTACATGCCTCTCCACTTGAAATCTAAACTCGCTTCTATCCCTATAGATCGATGCTAGGCTATGGTAGTATGTTTGAGCTAGGAATTCTACGCATCCGGTATCGGCTAGCATCTTGAAGGAATCTACGATCTCAGGTACCCACATATCAGCCTGCTTAAGTAGGAGACCTGATATGGAGAAAGCTACCTTGAACTGTCCACCACTCTCCTCTATAGCGTCAAGTATTATTCTGTTAGCTGGCAGGTAGCATCTATACGCTATCTTCTCTAACATCTTCCTATTAAGCTGGTTATCGAAGTATCTGTATGGTAGTCTACCTTTAAACCTACGTCTAAGCCTGAACGGCTGATGCACCTCGAGAACTAGAACTAGATCCAATACGATAACACCTCAACCCTAGATTCGTAGAAAGTTTATCTTCTGCATCCATCATAAAACTTTTATGAGGTGCAGAGAGTCCTACCCGTTTTCATAATGGCTGGCGGCGAGGGAACTAGGCTACGCCCCCTCACTTCGAATAGACCCAAACCTATGGTTCCTATAGCTAATAAACCCGTACTCGAACATATACTCGAAACGTTTCTATCATTCGGGTTCAAGAGGTTTATACTAACCCTCCATTATATGCCTATGGTTGTTGAGAGGTATTTCGGTGATGGCTCGAATATAGGTGCAGAGATATCTTATAGTATAGAAGATAAGCCTATGGGTACAGCCGGAGGCGTTAAATCGGCTATAGATAGATATGGTGTTGAGAGAGAACCCATCCTAGTCTGGAGCGGTGATGTACTTTCGTATTTCGATGTAAACTGTATGCTAGACTTCCATAGGGGTAGAGGCTCTATACTAACTGTAGCATCTACTAGGATCGATAATCCTGTAGAATTTGGTGTGCTAGCATTCGATGATGAGTATAGGGTTAGACGGCTGCAGGAGAAGCCTTCGTATTCGGAAGTTTCAAGCCTATGGATCAATTGCGGTATATATATCTTAGAGCCTGAAGCCTATAATCGAATACCTCCTGGTAGATCATTCGACTTCTCTAAAGATCTTATACCCCGGCTTCTAAGCGAAGGCGAGCCGGTTTACGTCTATCCCATCAAAGGATATTGGAATGATATAGGCACCCCCCTAAGCTATCTACAAGCAAACCTAGATGTCCTAGACGGTAGAGCTGGTATGCTACGACCAGCTGGTTTGGAATCGGAGCCTGGTATATGGGTTGAAGATGCGGATACCGCCAAGGATATCCAGTTGATACCACCTGTAGCTATAGGTAGAGGATCGACTATAGGCTCGGATGTATCGATAGGCCCATCGACAGCTGTAGGGCGTAACGTATCGATAGGCGGCGGCGTCTCGATAGCTAGAAGCGTTGTATGGGATTCCTCGATTATAGGAGGATACTCTAAGATCGACGGTACGATCATATGCGAATCCTGCGTTCTAGGCGAGAACGTTTTATGTAACCCAGACACGGTGATAGGCGATAGGTGTAGGGTTGGTAAGCATAGCGTTATCCGTTCAAGTGTCAGGATATGGCCTGAGAGGCTTATAGACTCATACTCCATAGTTAGCTCGGATGTTAGGTGGGGTATAAGATGGTATTCCACCCTATTCACGGCTGAAGGTGTAGCTGGAGCTGTGAACGTGGAGGTTACACCTGATTTCGCAGCTAAACTAGGTTTAGCTATAGGTTCATGGCTGAATTTCGGTGGGAGGATCGCCGTAGCTAGAGATAATTCTACGATATCTAGGATGGTTAAACGTAGCCTCGTTTCAGGCATGCTAGCCGCCGGTGTCGACGTAGAGAATCTTACCGTTACACCGCTACCACTCCTCAGCTTCTACATAGCTAGGTATAAGCTCGACGGTGGGGTATATGTATCTGCACCTTCGCATACTCCTGGTCGCATCCTCATAAAGGTGCTCGATAGGCATGGTATAGATATAGGCGGATCTGAGCGGAGGGCTATAGACGAGACTCTATTCAAGGAATCTTTCCGTAGGGTTCAACCTGAGGATATAGGCGAGTTAACGTATCCAGCCGGCTTCGTAGAGGAGTATGTGGATGATCTACTCGATCGATCGAGGATCGGTAGCTTGAGAGATGCGAAGCTTGTCGTAAACGCTGTTGAAGGATCAACCTCCGTGGTATTACCGATACTTCTAGATAGGCTGGATGCCGATATCTTCCTCCTAGGTATACGGAACGTTAGATCCGCGAGAGCTAAGGGCATGTTGGAAGAGGTTGAAGCAACCTCTAGGGTTGTCCGTTCTATCGGCGCCGATCTAGGCTTCGTATTCGATTGTAGCGGCTCTAGGATGCTAGCAGTGGATGATGAAGGTATCCCGTTACAGAGCGAGTTAGCTCTCGGGATACTAGCTTCTCATCTAGCTGAAACAGGTATCGTAGGTAGAGCTATAATATCATCATCTATACCTGAATCCATATACGGCTATATATCCGGGTTAGGCTACGATGTTCTAAGATGTAGGAGGGATCCCTCGATTCTACTTAAGAGTATAAACGAGTTCGAAGCGGTGTTTGGAGGGGATGAGACTGGTAGATTCTGTATACCTAGATTGACACCGTTCTTCGATTCTATAGCTTCGATGATCACTATGCTGGAGCTCTTATCTAAGCATAGGGTTAGCTCCATCAGGAGGCAGATACCTCTAAAATATAGGGTGGAGGGTGCTGTAGAGCTGCCTAGAAGATCTATGGGTAGGGTGATGGCTAGGTTGAGGGAGGAGCTTGGAGATCATGATATCCCAAGTGTAGAGGGGTTGAAGATTATCGAAGACGATTCATACATATCCATAGTACCTTCCATAGAAGAGCCGAGGATATTGGTATACGTCGAATCTGAGGATCCTGAGATAGCTAAGAGTATCCTTAGGAGATACGAGGATATAGTTAGGCTTATCGTATCATCAGAGGGTTGAAGCTTTGCGTATACTGATGCTTTCATGGGAGTATCCTCCTAGGATAGTCGGAGGCATATCTAGGCATGTATATTTCCTGAGTAGGGCTTTAGCTTCAGAGGGATGCGATATCCACGTGGTAACGCTTGATTTCCCAGGTAAGCCTATCTACGAAGTTGAGGATGGCGTACATATCCATAGGATCCCTGTAGAGATAGGTGCATCGAACTTCTATATGTGGGTAGCTCTCTTCAACCACTTCTTCGAGAAGCGTATAGGCTATATAGCGTACAACTTCGGTAAGCCTGATATAGTGCATAGCCATGATTGGCTTACCGCTTTATCCGGTATATCTGCTAAGCATATGCTTAGAGTACCGTTCATAGTAACCTTCCATAGCACCGAGAGGGGTAGATCCCAAGGGTTAACAAACCCTGAATCATATATGATAGATTCTATAGAGTGGTGGGCATCCTATGAAGCTTCGATCGCCCTAACGGTGAGCAGCCATATGAGGGATGAGCTTATCCGCTGGTTTAAGCTTCCAGAGGATAAGGTATACGTTATCTACAACGGTGTGGATCCATCTGCATTCGATATCAGTGTGGATAGGGATTCTATACGCGGAAGGCTGGGTGTCAAGCCTTGGGAGAAGCTTATAGTCTCCGTCGGGAGGATGAGCTACCAGAAAGGCTTCCATATACTACTACAAGCTATGAGTATCGTCGTTCGTAAGCATAGAGAGGCTAAGCTTATCCTAATAGGTGACGGGTATATGAGGGGGGAGCTCGAAAGACGGACTTCAGATCTGGGCTTATCCGGACATGTGATATTCACAGGATTCGTAGAGGATGACTACCTTAAAGCTATACTTAGATCCGCTGATATAATGGTTGTATGCTCCTTGTATGAGCCCTTCGGCATAGTAGCTTTAGAGGGTATGGCTTCAGGTCTGCCTGTAATAGTTTCGGCTACCGGCGGATTGAAGGAGATAGTGGAGCATGAGGTGGATGGTTTATGGGCTTATCCAGGGGATCCGAACAGTTTAGCTTCATGTATCGAGAGGCTACTCGTCGATACGAATCTAGCGTCGAAGCTTAGATGGAATGCTATAGTAAAAGCTAAAAGGTTTGATTGGAGAAATATAGCTAGGAAGGTGCTTGAAGCATATGGTGAAGCTGGAAGGAGAGCGAGATTTCAATAGTATAGTGAGGAGCCTTCTCTCATCTCTGTTAACGCTGGGAGCTGTAGATCGGTTTAAAGCTCTAACCATAGTAGAGCTGTCTGAAAGAACTGGTATGGAAGCCGCGCATATAGATTCTAGCATACACATCCTCCTACATTCAGGATACGTAGCTTCCATAGATTCTGAGAGCGGGGTGAAATTCTACTTAACACCGAACGGTATATTAGCAGCTTCCTCGCTCTACTCTTAGCGTAGAGGTTTGTCTAAGCTTATACGTAGCCCGTTAACAGGTGAATGGATCGTACTCGCTCCACGTAGGGGGAGACGCCCAGTCCACTACGGTAGGATAGAGGGATGCCCGTTCTGCCCTGGTAACGAGTATGCGACACCATCTGCGAAACTCCTATACGTTAGATCTAGCGATGGATCTATACATCGACTTAGAGATGAGGATGGGGGTAGGAGGAGGGATTGGATTGTTAGAGTATTCGATAACTTGTATCCGATATTCTCCGATACGCCTGAAAGCGTATACGGATACCATGAAGTACTCGTAGAAACGCCTAGACATGAAGATAAGCCTTGGAGTATATCGATCGATCAGCAGGCGATAGCTATACAGGCAGCTCTAGAACGTATAGACACGTTAAAATCCGATCCGAACGTCGAGTATGTATTGTTGTTCAAGAATTATGGTAGATCGGCTGGCGCCTCGATAGAGCATATGCATATGCAGATAGCGGCTTCACCTATCCTACCACCTAGGGTGGAGTTGGAGCTATCATCTTATAATGACGGATGCCCAGTGTGCATGGTTATAGAGGAGAGCCCCTCGGTCGTTAGCTACGGCGATATCTCAGTTGTATGCCCTAAAGCTAGCCTCAAACCATACGAAGTTATGGTAACGTCTGTCGAGCATAAACCTGATATGCCGCGTACGCAGAGCTGCATCGAAGCTTTAGCTAAAGCGTTGGTAGACGTTATGC
>JAWCGL010000015.1:0-13392 GCA_038857155.1 Bathyarchaeia archaeon | reverse complement strand
ATTAAAAGGGTCTAAGCTCCACCTGACTACCTAGACCGTTCTCCTATACTATACTCCCCCACCTCTACTCTTAACTGAGGAGAGGAAAACGTTAAATAGAGACTAGCTGGAAGTATATGGCTAGGAGGCGTACTGGGTAAGGATTGGTATCCGTATAATCATCCTACCTTCTCCTAAAGGGTTGGTAGGAGGTGGTATAGCCGGGTATAATCCTATACCCGACGTCTCCATATGGAAAGGAGGTGTATGTGTATGGCGAGAAGACGTGTGGGCGGTGGAGGATATAGACCGATACCAGTTAAGGTAGGCGAGGAATACGATGTAGTGATAGAATCTGTAGGGAGTAGAGGGGATGGTATAGCTCGTATACAAGGCTTCATAGTATTCGTACCAGGCAGTAAGGTTGGAGATCATCTCCATGTGAAGATAGAGAGTGTTAGTAGAAGGTTTGCTGTCGCTTCACCTGTTACGAGGTAGGATGAAGAGGTTAGAATATTCTCTAGGGTAGTACGCTATCATCATAAGTAGTATTCATTTTATAGTTATCTCTGCTATTATTACGCAAAAATTATCTATCAAATTACTCATTATATTTCTATTCATATTTCTATCATACATTTTCAAGATGGTAATACATCTCCTCCACTGGTCTCATCTTATTATCTAGCATACTATCCACTTATACTGAACTATAGTGAGATGTTTATAATAGCTGTGTTACAAGATGCTATAGAGTATCGCTAAAGCCTACTCAATCTAGTACTTCTATATTCAGAAATATCCTTACAATGATGCCTATGATGAAGGTTAAGCATGCTATTCCTAGACTCATCATAGCCATCTCTAGGAACCTCCTCTTAAATGGTAGATCTTTCGCTACGGAGATATAGAAGGTGAAGAGGAAGATGAGTATTATAGCGTTGATTAACGATATGCTTATGCATATATATATCTCTGATAGAAGGATGTATGGTAGTATTAGAAATAGGACTGTAAGGATGTATGTTATACCCGTATAGGAAGCTGCTTTAAGAGGGCTTCTAGTATCTGCTTCAGATTTAGTCGATAGATACTCTGATGTAGCCATCGAGAGGGCTCCTGCGACCCCTGTTATCAAACCTGTTATAGCGACTAGACGGGCTTCTTGGAGAGCGAAAGTAAATCCAACGAGAGCTCCTATAAGTTCGACGAGTGCATCATTTAATCCTAGGACTATAGAGCTGACATACCTAAGTCTCTCCTCATCGATTAGATTCATAAGCTCTCTTTCATGTAGATCTTCATCCTCAACTATACTGTAAGCTTCGGGGAGATAGTTAGCTATCCTCTCATACGTAGCTTGAGCCTTCTCCTCCCCCCTCTCCATTAGCTTTACCCCGAAGGTTATTCCAAAAATCTTAGATATCAAAAAATATACCCAGATCTTAAGCCTACTAGCCTTAACATCCTTACGCGTATATCTCCTCCAGAATTCATAATGCTTAAGCTCCTCGTCTGAGATACGCTTCAAAACATCTCTATTACTAGGATCCCCTATGGATTGAGCTAACTTCCTATAGATATGATACTCAGTAGCCTCATTCTCCTGAGCAGTTAAAATCGCTCTATAGATATCTCCCTCCATCCCGACCTCTATACAGATATCACAGCCATAATACTAGCTTCCATATATTTCTTACTTTAATCCTACGCTTTAAAATAACTGCCTCTGATTAGCAGTTATGCTTCTCACTATACAGAACTGAACTCTCCATTCCATCGAATTCTATGATAGTAATTTTTGAGATGAATACGTTAAACCGTAACATCGATCTTTCACTCGATCAACTTAAGCCTACATCACGGAAGCATGGAATATACGCTTCGCTTTAACGATCGAACAGTAGATAATGAAGTTTGCATCCATTATCTGAGCAAAAGCTAAAGCTCTACCTCTACACGCTACCTCTTTAAAGAGCTAGACGAAAACAGCTCAGATACATTTGCTATGAGTATTGAATTTAATCCTTGATAGAAGCTCTCCTCTGCGTGAATACCATCTAAATGATTAAATGATAATACTCTATATATAGCAGTGTATGGGTGAGCTTTGATGGATGTGTAATGGATAACATCTACACTCAACTCCCTCCATGCAACCACTGATAGTTCTCCTAATAGATTTCGATCATGTTTATCTTGAAGTTCTAATCTTGTAATATTGTTGAGGATAGTAATGGTTTCCCATGTTAGAAAGAGGGATGGTAGGCTAGAAGCATTCGATCCTAACCGTATATATAACGCGATAATGAAGGCTTTCAACGCTGTAGGCGAGAGGGATGGCGAATCTGTAGCTAAGCTTACCGAAGCCGTCGTATCTATAGTAGAGGGGAGGTTTAAGGATTCTGTACCTAGTGTGGAGGATATACAGGATATAGTCGAGGAGACTCTTATAAGGCATGGGTATGCTAGGGTTGCTAAAGAGTATATACTCTATCGTAGGATGAGAGCCGATATAAGGAGTTTGAAGCGTATCATAGGTGTATACGATGATCTTAAGCTTACGGTTAACGCTGTAAGACTCCTAGAGAGGAGGTACCTTCTAAGAGATTTAGATGGGAGGATTATAGAGACTCCTAGCCAGATGTTCGCCAGGGTTGCTCACGCTATAGCTTTAGCGGATAGATTCTACGGGGCATCATGGGATGAAGTATCCAATGTAGAGAAGAACTTCTATAGGATGATGGCTAGCTTAGATTGGCTTCCGAATTCACCGACGCTTATGAATGCTGGTACCGAGATAGGCCAGCTTTCAGCATGCTTCGTACTACCGATCGACGATTCGATGGAGAGTATATTCGATGCGTTGAAGGCTATGGCTTTGATCCATAAATCTGGTGGGGGTACAGGCTTCTCGTTTAGTAGGCTTAGACCTGAAGGCGATATAGTGAAGAGTACTAAGGGTGTTGCTTCGGGTCCCATATCGTTTATGAGGATATTCGATGTAGCTACCGAGGTTATAAAGCAGGGTGGTAAGCGTAGGGGTGCTAATATGGGTGTACTTAGGGTCGATCATCCAGATATAGTAAAGTTTATAATGGCTAAGAGTGAGGAGGGTGCTCTAAGGAACTTCAATATATCGGTAGCCGTTACCGATGAGTTTATGACGTGTGTGGATGAGAATAGCGAGTATCCGCTTATAAATCCTAGGACCAAGACGGTCGTTAAGAAGCTCCCAGCTAACGATGTATTCAGCTTGATAGTCGGTCAAGCTTGGAGGACTGGTGATCCTGGACTCATATTCATAGATGAGATAAATAGGCATAATCCTACGCCTAAGCTTGGAGCGATAGAATCTACGAATCCATGCGGCGAGGTACCGCTTCTACCATACGAATCCTGTAACCTAGGATCCATAAACCTATCTAGATTCGTGGATAGGAGGAGGGGGGATGTAGATTGGGATAGGCTCTCCTATACGGTTAGGGAGGCTGTACACTTCTTAGATAACGTTATCGACGTGAATAAGTATCCGTTACCAGAGATAGAGCGTATGACTAAGCTTAACCGTAAGATAGGGTTAGGCGTTATGGGCTTCGCCGAGATGCTTATACAGCTGGGTATACCATACGATTCTGTAGAGGCTGTATCCTTCGCTGAAAAGCTTATGCGATTCATATCAGATACCGCTAGGGAGAAATCTGTGGAGCTAGGTAGGGTTAGAGGATCGTTCCCATCGTTCGAGGATAGCATATGGGCTGGAAAATACGATACGCTGAGGAACGCTACCCTTACATCCATAGCCCCTACAGGGAGTATAAGCATAATAGCCGGTACGAGTAGCAGCATAGAACCTCTATTCGCCGTAGCCTACGTTAGAGAGGTGTTGGAGGGAACCCGGCTTATAGATGTTAATAGGCTATTCGTAGAGGTAGCTAAGGAGCGTGGATTCTATAGCGATGATCTCGTAGTCGAGGTAGCGCGTAGAGGAACTGTTAGAAACGTTCAAGGGATACCTGAGGATGTTAAGAGGATATTCGTAACAGCTCTAGAGATAGATCCTAGATGGCATGTAGAGATACAAGCAGCATTCCAGAGATACGTAGATAACGCTGTAGCTAAAACAGTAAACCTACCTAGTGATGCTACGCTAGAGGATGTGAGAAAGGTATTCATGCTAGCGTATAGATTGAAGTGTAAGGGTGTAACTGTCTATAGGTATGGTAGTAAGCCGCAACAGGTGTTGTATGTAGGTGCAAGCGAGGAGGCTGGATGCCCATCAGGTGTATGCCCTATATAGATTGCGGATCCTCTAGTTTAAGACTTAATACCAGGCTTAGATGATAGGTAGCATCGGAGCCGATGAAGAGAGTCATCTACGATGAACGGTGATAGGTTCCTGGGGTATCGGAGGCTCCCCTGCTACGATCATAGTCTATAGCCTTCAATATAGCTTCAAGTTTACCGACTACTTCGAATGGATCCCTACCCAATACGAGCATCATAGGCTCCTTACCCCAATCACCCATATGGTATATGACGTCGGGTCTACATCCACCTATACTCTCGACAGCTCTACGTACACCCCACGGTATAGTAGCACCCTCCACCCTCTTAACATCCTCAGGCTCCTCACGCCTATCATAGAAACCTACTCTAAACCCGAGCCTCCTACAAGCTTCCACTATCCCTTCAGAATATCCTATGTTGATAGCCGATCTTACATCGAATCCCAGCTTCTGAAGCTCTAGTACCGCTCTAGCTAGATGCATACTAGCTCCGAATTCTGGTTTCGAGAAGGCTTTTACGCCCCCTTTATACGGAGCTATCCTAGACGGATAACCGGCTACATCCTTCAGATCCCTAGGATACGGTAGGCTCATAACGAGGTTCGACCTAACCTCGGGTATAAGTTTATAGAATCCCTTCAACCCCTCCAACCTGTCTAGAGCTTCCTCCAACATCGATAGAACCTTAAACCTTTCTGAATCCCTATATAAGGTAGCTAATGGATTTACAGGTTTAACGCCACTACCTACAGGCTCGCTGAACCTTATAGCATCTATGATAAACTCCTTAGCCTTCTCTATAGATTCATCTACCGATAACCCTCTAGCCATATAGGCTGTTATAGCTGCTGAGAAGCTACATCCAGCTCCATGAGTACCGCCCTCAACTCTTATAGATTCTAGGAATCGTATCCTACCCTTACGGTAAACCACATCTACAACTCTATCATCCTTCAGATGGCCACCTTTAACAACTACGGCTTCGCATCCAAACTCAGCTATGACCTCAGCTGCTTTAATAGCATCATCTAGATCCTCGACCTTGAAACCTGCGAGTATAGATGCTTCATCGATATTAGGCGTTACAACTGTAGCTAGAGGTATAAGCCTACGCTTCAACGCCTCGTAAGCTCTACTAGTCGTAAGATCAGCTCCAACCGCAGCTCTGTATACAGGATCTACTACTAGAGGCTTAGGATTCTCCTGGAAGAAACCGGCTATAGCATCGACTTGATCCTCACCATAGATCATACCAGTCTTAGCAGAATCGAAACCTATATCGTAAGCTACAACTTCAAGCTGACATCGAACAAAATCAGCAGGTAGAGGATGCACGCTCCTAACCTCTACGGTATTCTGAGCTGTGACAGCCGTTATAACAGTTAACCCATATACCTTTAGGGCATGGAAGGTCCTAAGATCAGCCTGTATACCAGCACCACCACCTGAATCAGATCCAGCTATAGTTAAAGCCTTAAACACCATACCACGCTAGATACCATAAACACCGGATCAAGTTATAAACGTTAAACAGTAATATAGGAGAAGAGAGCTTATCATACTCTCAGATCTGGACCCGTCGTCTAGCTAGGATAGGACACTGGCCTGCGGAGCCGGAGGTCCCGGGTTCGAATCCCGGCGGGTCCATAACCCATCGTGAAGGGTTTAAGAAAGCCTCGATTAGCCTTACCTCTAGGATCATCCTCCATACAGCTCAAAATTGGCTGGATATAGAAAGCCTAGTGAAGATTTACGATGCTAATAGGAGGCTACTCATGGGTTATCCTGTAGAAATAGGCCGAGGGCGGAGGAAGTCTTCTGTAAGATGGATGGGGGTTAACAGTCAGAATACATAAAAGGTATGAATAGAATTTGCGAAAGGAAAGGCTTAAATATGTAGCCCCCTTCATGTGCTAGTTGGCGAATACGTATTGATACGATCTAAGCTCCTAGCTTTATCGAGTCTACTGCCCTTAATAGTATTATCGTTTGTTGCCGTTTCTCTATCGGTATTAGCTCTACAGCCTAGGCTGGTAATTATCGAATGGATGATTGAAAGGGTAAACGGTGAAGCTACATCTAACGCTATCCCTTCACAAGATAATTCGGAGAGTAATCCTCATTATAAGCTACTTCCATTCCGCTGGAAAACTACTGCGAAATTCTGGATTAATCCATCGAATAAGTATGCCTTTAAGGCGGAGGATATTATAGCTGTTATAACCGCTGCAGCTAATACATGGGATGAGCAGACAACATACGGAGTCTTCCAGTATATGGGAGTAATCGCTAAAAGTGCTGGTAGGTATGATGGGTATAACGTTATCTCTTGGGGTTCCTATAGGGCTGGCGTTATAGCTGTTACATATATATGGTATGTTGGTGATACCATAATCGAAACCGATACTAGACTTAACACGCTCTATAGATGGAGCTTATCTGGTGAGCCGGGTAAGATGGATGTCCAGAATATTATGACTCATGAATTCGGGCATTGGTGTGGGTTAGACGATCTATACGATGATGAAGACTATTGGTTGACGATGTATGGCTATGCTAGCTGAGGTGAAACGTATAAGAGAACCCTTGGATGGGGCGATATACTCGGATTACAAGCAGTATACGGCAAATAAACGATCTACCCAGAATACCTCTAGGAGTGGGGTGAGGTAGCTATACTATGTCTTTCCTATGCCCGTTTTGCGATGAGAGATTCGAAAGTCAAGACGAAGTGAATAAGCATCTACGGAGAAGGCATAGAGATAAGGTTAGGCTAGTTAGATTTGAGCATCCAGAGAGGGAAAAGGACTGCTCATAATATCCTACGCCTCTAGCTCCATCGAGTGATGGATTCTTATATCTGTTTCCATCATAGATGATGTTAACCGATTACTTAGTGGTAAACTGACTGTTGGGTTATCTCTTTGTTCATCGTGATCGTAGTAGTGTTGGTAACTAGCCGTTGATACGTTAGGCTATCCTATACATGGATTTTAGCTAGATTATCCATGACCCCTTTAGACGCTCGATATAAATCTGAGGTGTATACACTATGGGCTTTAGGGTTTTAGCTTAACCCTCTATACCCATACGGCTGCCGTTAGCTA
Organism: Bathyarchaeia archaeon; assembly: GCA_038857155.1. Classification (GTDB taxonomy): domain Archaea; phylum Thermoproteota; class CALKCG01; order B24; family DRYS01; genus DRYS01. The sequence goes on along the minus strand of JAWCGL010000015.1, from coordinate 6,017 downwards.
CACTTTCAACTTTACCCAGGGCTACTTTGAGCCTATGTAGGTCCTCTATCTCTTGCTTGATACATCTACTGTACGGTTTAACCTCTTACTAGGTTCTCAAATAGCCTTAGGTTTAGAGAAATCCTCCTCCATCCCCCATACGATATCCTCACCCACGATATAGAGCATAAGCTTTAGGAGTATAGTCGCCGTAAGTTAGAAGCGGATACAGCCTATTTCTAGAGATGAGACTATTAATTTTCCATATGCCGTCTAGAGGCTAGCAAGATATGGAGGGGTAGGCTTGAAAAGAGAAGGATATTAGTAAGAAGCTAGTATCTGAGAGCTTTGTTTCGATAATCTATTTATAGTGTTCATCATCTGATATATCGATTTTATCTTATAACTTTCGATATATCTATATGGCTAGCTATAAGTTTAGGGCATATCGAGCACCTATCTGGATCTATACCTAGATCTATCTTAGCATGTATCTTACATATATATTTTCTACTTAACATGTAGAATGCTATTCTATGTATCCAAATCTGAATATCGTAGAAATCTATACTATCATCTTTTACAGCTAGAGCTAGATCGTTTACAGTTTTATCTACATCACTGTAGGATGCTAAATCTATGAACACCCCCCTCTCCATCGATAGATATCTCGAAACAGTCGAGATCGATAAACCGAGTTTCCTAGCAGCTTCTCTCTGAGTTAACCCCACCTCTATAAGCTTCTCCGTAAGCCTCCTCTTGATGGATGGGATAACGTATCTATAGCCTAGTTCGAATATCGATATCATAGCTATAGGATGATTATCTTCTTTTTAACCTCCTCCGGGTTGTTCACTATATCGGTTAGATCTTCGACTACCTCTAGCGTCCCAAGGTATCTCCCATCACCACCTTTAACAGCTACTACGATAACCCTAATTATCCTATCGCCAAGCCTAGTCCAATACTCCCTATAATCTGATCTACCGGATTTCAATTCATCTACAACGTTTCTAACGAAACGTTCTAGTCTAGGTGGATGGCAGTATTCGATCCTCCTACCTATTATCGTCTTCACCCTAGTAAACCCTTTCCTGAAGATGCTTTCAGAGAAGAAGGAGACCCTATCGTTCCCATCTGCATACGTTACTTCGATAGGTATATGCTTGAATATAGCTTCCACTTCCTCCCTACTAAGGAAGCCATTCTCGAACTCTATATCACCTTCAGATCTAACGCTATAGGTATCAGGGGATAATGTTGCTAGAGCTGCATACCTAAACTCCTCTGGAAGCCTCTCTATCTGACCCTCTGTAACTATACCGCTAACCTCATACGGCAGTATAGGTTTAGATCTAGGAGCCCACTCCGTATCTACAGGTACTAGATACCCTATATCCTTAGCGGCTTCATGTATAGCAGCCCATTCACCCTCGGAGAAGAGAGCCCATATAGCTGGGAATAGTATCCTCTCCTCTCTGAAGACTAGATCAGATATCTCCCTAGATAATTCCATAGCCTTCTCAGCTATCCTACTGGTATACTCCTTAGGATCTGCTAAACCCTTCTCTACTAGCGATTGTAACTCTCTAAGCTTAACCATCGCTTGATCCTCTCTACCCCATAGAACCCTCGGGACAGCGGTTATACCCCTCCTTTCAAGATAGGGGAATACCAGCATCTGAATCTTCCTATAATGTAACCTGAATCTTCTAAGCTCGGCTACTATATCCTTAACTGCTTCGAGATGCTCGATAGTACCGCTTAGATCCGCCCCACTCAAAATATTAGCATACATGCTTAGAGATTCGGCTAGCTTCACGATATACTCATTCTCATCGGATAGCATTCTCAACGGATGACCTTTAGGTACATCTCTAAGTTCACTTGGATGCAGAACATCTCTCAGAAGCTCTACGTGTAGATCGCATAGCTTAAGAATCTCCGTGACAGGTATGCCTTCCCTGATAAGCTCCTGCTCGACTAAAGGTATCTCGAACGGGGAGACGCCTTCGAGGATACCTCTAAGCCTATGCTTCAACTCCTCTACAGATTCGCCTCTATGTAGAGCCTTCAATATATCCTTCAAAGCCTCGATTTTGCTTCTATCGATTGTTTTTGACATGCGGCAACACCTACTATAACAGTGTTAACGTCAGATATATAAGTATTTCCATCGATGGAGAGCTATACATCGATATAGTCTCTCTGATATAGATTGCTCGATAGGATAGCGATCGATTCGCCTCTATTAGCCTATCAGGAAATCTACGGAACAATATTCATGTTAAAAACGGATATAGGCGGGGTCCCCTATAAATCTAAGTAGCGGGGTTGTGTAGCTTTATCGATACGCTGAGTAAGATTGTAGCTGGGTATCGTAGGATAGCGATCTTAGGTATCGGTAACGAGCTTATGGGTGATGATGGGTTAGGAGTTATAGCTGCGAGAAGATTATCCACCATGATTAGATATAACCCGGATATACTTGTACTAGAGTGTGGCACGATCCCAGAGTCGTTCACATCGATCCTACTAGGTTTTCGTCCAGATCTCATATTGATCTTAGATGCCGTAGATTTCGGGGGATCTCCAGGCTCCATATCTATATTCGATGCTTCGATCCTAGATAGGATATCTATATCGACGCATAAACCTTCCCTACGCATTATGGCTAGATACCTCGAGATGAACGGTTTAGAAGCGCATATATTAGTTCTAGCTATCCAACCTCGAAGCATAGGATTCCATACAAATTTATCGAGGGAGGTAGAGGAGTCTATGAATACTATCCTACGATATCTCGTAGAGATACTGGATTCTAAAGCTTGATGTATCGGGATACGAATCCTTAGGGTTAAGATCACCTCATCAGAAGATTAAGACTAAAGGTCTAGAATCCTAGATCCTCGCCTACGAGTATGAGATAGTAGTGTTCCGTCATCGATGGCTTCATATCTAGTATGAGGGTAACTCTGCAACCTCTATTCATACCTAGACAGTCTGTACAGTATCCTAATCTAGCGCATGGTGTGTCTAGCTTTAATCTTCTAGCGTTCATAGGCATAGCGACGTTCTTAACCCTCCATAAACCATAATCTAGATCTGGGACTAGCTTATTGAAGCCGGCTATAGCTATAACCGTTCTAGGTCCGAAGGCTGATGCTGCTACACGATTACCTACACCATCGATCAGTATAAGCCGGCCATCTAACGTTAAAGCGTTAACACTAGTAAGGAATACATCTGCGTTAACCTCCTCAAGCCTAACCCTCCTACTTTCATCTCCGCTTAACCCTTCGATCCAATGATGGATAACCCTATATCCTTTCTCAGATAGAGCCACCAATAATCCAAGCTCTCTTACGGTTACGGATCCGCCTACACCTATCGTAATCGTACCGGAGGGTATGAGGTTAAGCGTTAGATCTCTAGCTTCACCTCTAGATTCTACGTAGAATGCTTCGAAACCTCTCTTCTTCAGAGAATCGATAACCCTATGAGCTGTAACCTCACGATACCATCTACGAATATCTTGGAACGAGCTCATACCATACTATCAGACTTCAGATACGGTGTACAACGATTATTAACTTTTACTACATGTTTTTAATTCGAACTTATCTTACGATGAATATTCGATCTCTATTTAGATCGAGGATAAAGCTGCTGATTTAACCATAGGTTCTACGCTCCGATTCAGAGGATACTGTCTGATATATTCGAACGGCTTATGGAGGGCTACGGTGTTTAATCGATGTTTATGGAGGACATATTTATATGTATTCAAACCTAACTTCTACTCCTAGGTGCTGAGGATTGACTGAGGATTTCACAGCTATCATCATGAAGCTTAGAGAGGTCGAGGGAGATGTTAGGGCGCTTATAGAGGAAGCTCAGAGTAGAGCTGGTAAGATATTAGAGGAGGCTCAGTCGAACTCCTATAGAATCTATAGGGAAACGTATCTTGCGGAGGTGAGGAGGATAGAGGAGGAGGCTTCTAGGATAGTCGAGGAAGCTAGGGTCGAAGCCGAGAGAGATGCTTCAAATATATTGATGGAGGCTGAGAGGAGGCTGGATGAATTGAAGGCGAAGGCTAAGGGTAGGTTTGAGGAGGCTGTAGAGTTTGTATTGAAGGAGATCGTAGGAGGATGATAGTGTATGATCGATCTACTGGTTAGCCGTATAATCGAAGATACTAGGATCAAAGCTCAGAGAATTATAGATGAAGCTGAGAGGGAAGCTGAAGCTATGATCGAAGCGAGGAGGAGGGAGGCTATCGAAGCGGCTAGGAGGGAGGCTTCGTCTATACTTATGAAGGCTAAGGTTGAAGCTGCGAATCTTAGGCGACGTATACTAGTCGATGCTAGGATGAGAGCTAAGTGGAGGGAGATTGTGGAGAAGAGTGGGTTGATAGAGGATGTTTTTCGTGAGGCTTCTAGGAGGATGGAGGAGATGCCTAGGGATGACGGGTATCTGAGGTTCCTCAAGGATAGTATATACGAGTATAGCGTTCTAGCTGGTGGAGGCTATCTTGAAGTTATAATGTCAGAGAATGATAAGGGGCTTAAGCTAGATCTAGATAGGATAGCTGAGAAGGTGAGTGCTACCGTAGGTGTCCCTACCACCATAAGGATCTCAGATGATAGCTTGAAGGGCGGATGGGGTGTGATCGTTAGAAGGGTTGATGGGAGTATAGAGGTCGACGGAAGCCCTGAAGCTGTATTCGAAAGGTTGAAGCCTAGGCTTCAACCGATGCTAGTTAGGATGCTATTTGGGGGGTAGTGTTTGCCTGGTAGGATAGTTGTGATAGCCGATGAGGAGACGTGTACGTTATTCCGTTTAGCAGGGATAGGTGAAGCTTATAGTGTAGTAGATCCAAACGAGGCTAGGAGGATCCTAGAGCAGCTTGAGAAGGGGGAGGATTACGTATTAGCTTTGATATCGGATAGGATAGCCTCCTCTATGGAGGGTTTCGAGGAGCTAGCTGTAAGCCTTAAGATGGTTACGCCTATAACGTTCCCGGATAGGAGGGGTGTACCAGCTAGAGCTGTAGATACTTTAAGAGAGATTGTTAAGAGGGCTATAGGATTCGAGGTGGCGATCTAAAGCTTGAGCGTAAACGTTACCAGGATGGAGCTTCTAAGACTTAAGAGGCTACTAGGTATAGCTGAGAGAGCTAAATCTCTACTGGAGGAGAAGAGGACTATATTAGCTATGGAGATTCTATCCACTATCTCTAGAGCTAGAGGGTTGATAGATGAGATGGAGGTTAAATTGAGGAGGGCCTACCAATCTTTCAGTCTAGCCGAGGCGACTATGGGACGCAGCGGGCTACTAGGATTAGCTATAAAGACACCTATAAGGTTTAAAGTCGAGATAGATAGAAGGAAGATTATGGGTGTAGAAACACCTATATTCAACCTAGTAGAGGAGACGGAGAAAGAGAGGAGAGCGCCATACAGCCTCATAGGAACCACAACCTACTTAGATGAAGCAGTATCTATGATGGAGGATACCGTGAAGGTTATGGTTAAAGTAGCCGAGATCGAAGCTACGGTGAAAGCTCTAGCCGCCGAGCTAGAGAAGATTAAACGTAGAGTAAACGCTCTCGAACACATAGTTATACCGAGACTCAGGAGAGATATAGCATTCATAGAGTTCAGATTGGAAGAGATGGAGCGCGAACACTTATTCAGAATAGAACGCATAGTAAGTGAGCAGCAGAGCTAGAGCTGAGATTGTACCCATCAGATAAGCATCCATAAAGGTAGATCCCATAAGCCTATAACGTACTCCACACAGTTATACAGGCTGAAAAATCTGTAGGAAAGCTTTATACGAATATAAATTCTATCCTCTTCCATAGAGGGTGGATGCCAAAAGAAGAGGGTATTGTTGACTGGAAATTTATATTTAAAATCAATAGAGCAATAGGTATACTAAAATATATAGATAAATTAGATGAAAACAAAACTAAAATGAAGTTTATATTAAATAAGGTAAGCACTAACATAGAATTAAGAAATCCTTTAATG
>JAWCGL010000014.1:0-13665 GCA_038857155.1 Bathyarchaeia archaeon | reverse complement strand
GTAGGAGAAATATTATAAAGATGAATGTAATGAAGGTTAAAACTAGGAATCCAGCTCTCCTAGCTAGAAACTTTAAGAATGGATTCAAGCTATTTCCCCTACTAGCTATTAGGCTATATCTGTGTTAGATCGATATAAATATTCAGAGTTTATATCCTTTATATCTATAGGGCTACGTATCCTCCTCGCTATCCTAGCTACGAATACTATGGTAGCTATCAATGTTATAGCGAAGAGTAGAAGCGTATACTGGTATTCGAAACGCCATGTCTGAGCCGAAGTGTAGAAGTACAGTAGAGTGATAGCTTCTAGGATGAGACCCCAAACCAGTATCACTAGCACAGTCCTCTCCACGCCGTAAGATCTAATCGGACCCCATTCCATAGGATGCTCGTATCTCATCAGCTTTATGATAGGACTATACTCTTAAAAATCTTATAGCGGCTTTAAATATTTCTAGCCATATAGGTGAATCGATAATACGGTTATCATAGCTCATATATAACGTTACCTATAACGATGTTAATTGACGATTCTACCGATTAGAATATCTACGTTTTCTCTATAAATTCAAAGGTCTCTCCTTAGAATTCCATCTTAATCAAAACTGATAATTAGAAAATATATAACATTTAAATAAGCGTAATCTAGTATCGTACACTAATCTACCGTTTCTAGAAGCGGAAGCTATCGATGCTCGTCAAGAAAACCTAGATTATGATCGTTTAAGGTGCGATACACCTCCGATATTGGGAGAATTTTCAGGCGTACCACTCGAGGCTTTCGACAGCCTAGGCGTAGACGAGTGTTTCAACCTCCGATCCTCCCTCTAGATGCATGTATATCCTTTTATCTGTCCCTTCCTAACCCTCCAAGGGTTCAGCCATGAATATTTCCATAAATCTTGTATACTCGGAGATCCAACCATAATGGTAGGATTCCTCTTAGCATAGTTTTGAACGTTAGCTTAGCGGTAGGATCGTTTCTAAGATATCCTTCCTCCACAGGGTCCTTCGAGAGATTACGACAGCTATAACGCTTAATACTAGAAAACCTATCCTAAATGATCCAGTTCCCCCCGATTATAGTGTCGTTAGCTCGTAAATCGCTAGTATTCATGTAGATGTATCGGCATAGTATTGTAATAGTAGTTAAGGCATCTAATGTAGTTAGATATCTAAAAGAAGAGTTTCTACGACTTAAGATCAGGTTGGATGGAGTCAAAAATTTAATCTATCCAAATTATCTTAAACTATATTTAGGAGTGAAGAGGCGGCTTATAGTGTATTCGCTACGTATATCGAAGGGTAGTATCCTAGATTCTGTTAGATCTGCTTTAACTAGGAGTTTATTCATCATGCCGTTCATAGTTTTATCTGCAACATCGTATATGCTATACCTGGATTCCTATGAGAATGTATGGAATGGTAGGATGTATCGCTCGTACGTTTCCCTTCTAACGTAGATATGGGTAGAGCAGAGTTAAGGGACGCTGTCGCGATCCCCCTCGCATTCCCAGGGATGAGGTCAGCTCTATCCTATCTCTTCAATAATACGGATATGGCTGCGGCTAGAATCCTCGCAGATTCTATGAAGAGTTCCATAGAAGAAGAGTTCGATACGAACCTCGCTTTCAACTCTATAGGCGTTATGGGTAGCTATGTTAACGTAACGTATATAGGGTCGGGGAAAGATGATCTACCTGGATACTTAAACTGGCTTATGAAGAAATGTCTATCCTCCGATCTAGGCGGTTTCTCGCTTACGTTCACCTCTATAAGTAGGGAGTCTAATGCCTTCATCATAGTTAGTGGTGGTAAGACGAGCGGAGGCTTCGACTGGATATACCATATGGGGGTAGGCTACTCTGCACATATAGTAACCAGTACTGTTAAAGATGGTTAATGGATAACCTCCATTCAATATATTAGCGGTGAGACTAAACTATCTAGGGCTTCTTCGATTCCTTAGGGTTCATCTTTCGGATTCTTCTTCGAGAAAGTAGAACTATAGCTATGATTATGATCGCTGAGATGCTTAATAACGCTATTAAGAGCTGGTTTTGCTGAATCCAGCTCTCCTCAGATTCCAGTATCGTCAGCTTGTAGATCGCCATCCTTCTAACGCTCCGGCTTTCAGCTAAGATCGTTAGATCGTATACTCCAGGCTTCGCATTCCTACCTATACTTACAGTTAACGTCGAGGATAGAGGCGGGCTACCCGATTTTACGCTTAACGTATAGTAGATGCCTACGGGTGGATCTAAGATCGATAGAGTTACGTTACCAGCTCCTCTTAACAGACCTACATCTACATGTATGGATACGTTTTCACCCTTCTTAGCCGCTCCCTCTCCAGGTTTCACCGACATAGAGAAATCGAAATGTTCGGTGAAGAAAGGCTCTAGATGCAACGGGCTATGGATTATTACCGTTAATGGGTTCTCCCTATACTCTGTAGAGTCGATCCATTTCTCGAATACATATCCTTCGCTCGGTATAGCCGTAACAGTTATAGTAGAGTTCTCATCGAACCAGTATAACCCGGGTGGGGGGTTGGTGGTACCTCCATCCCCATTAGCTATGTAGACTGCATACTCTGTATGGTATACTGGGCATATCAAGCCAGGCTCCTCTACGGTTATATTGAAGTATGGAGGATTATGATTTACATAACGCTTCCCATACTCGTAGGAGTATACGTATTCCATCCACTCGTACGTATGCGTAGATCCTAGTATCCATCCGAACGTTAAAGGTAGGTCATCGTATCCATAGTCTACGCCATCTACCCTAACCACCGTACCGTTAGCATCCTCATCTAAACCTATAGCCGTGAACGTTACCTGAACATATGTTACCTGCATTCTAGACTTGTAGTCTATGTAGAGCGTGTAGAGTACATCTGCTACATAGTTTACAGCTAGGTTGAGGGACTCCCCAACCCTATCTACGAATAAAGGTTTGCTCCAATCGTAGTTTTCATCCATCCATAGACATGTTAAACCTCTACCAAGCCGATCGAAAGTCGTATCGTAGGCTAGCTCTACGGCTGCATCGTATGCTGATATAATCCTAAGCTCACCATCGAAAGATAAGAAGGCGCCGAAATCAGAGTGATAGCTTGATGTCTTAGAGTTTACATACGACTCGTAATCGCTATGATGCTTCTCCTCACCCCAAACCGTACCACGACCCATAACATGCCCGAAGACAGCCATATCCGCTATATAATGCGTCATAGCTCCAGCATACTTAGCTGCAGCCGTAAGATTGCCTAGAAGTAGATACTCCAAAGCCCTATGGTATGTATCGTTAGCTCTCCTAGCAGCTGAATCATCGATAAGGGATCCATCAGCATCGAAGTATATATGGTGTAGATAAGTATCACCTATACCATCTGGAGCTTGACCGTTATCAGGGAGCTCAGTCCCATAGAGATACCAATTCATATATTCAGCTATCCACCATTTAGCTTCCTCTAGAAGCCAATCCAAAGCATGCTCAGCTACCCAGTCATGAGTACCATAACGGGCCTCGTAAGGGTTAGAACTATACCCTCCATTACCCCAAGCATAGAGTCGATCGATCGATAGGATTAGAGTCAGATATAGTACAACGGTAGCTATAACCCTAATACGCATAGCGAACTTTAACATAATTAGGCTACTAGATATTTTAGATCAATCTATCATCATATAAGCGCTACGGATGTAATGATAGATCGGGCTGGAAGCCTAAACTGGGGAAGAGTTTAGAGCTTCGTCACACCATAGCTCTCTATCTAGGCTCCTTAGGATTCTTAAGAAGCTTAATATGCCTGCTGAAGATTAGATAAAGTTTGGGGGTGTTAATAGCATTCTTTGAGGATTAAGAGGCAGCTTAGCTTAGTAGAATTCTATTTCAAGGATTTCATCGAGTTTAGAAGGCGAGGTGAATCTATATATGCTGTGGAGAGGGTTGCTCAACTTCTCATTCAATCAATACTGGATGTAGGTGCCATGATAGCTATTAAGCTTGGATTTAGGAAGCCTGAAAGCTATAAGGGTATCGCAGATTTAATAGCAGATAAGCTTAACCTATATGAGGATGATAGGAGATTCCTTATAAGTCTAGCTGGTTTTGGGAATCTGCTCGTCCATGGCTATGGAGAGATCGATAGGAAACTTGAGGAAGAAGCCTTTGGGGAGATCGAGAAGAGGCTCGGTGGAATAATAGATGCTTTAAGGACGTTTATAGATGGGTTAGATGATCCTAGGGAGGGTTTAAACCAGTTTATCAGGAAGCTTAGAGAAGTTTTCGAGAAATATAGGGTTAGATACGCTCTACTCTTCGGATCTATAGCTAGAGAAGGGTTCGGTAGAGATATCGATATAGCCGTCTCAATGGATGTAGAGAATGCTTTAGAGCTAGGTAGACTGATAACGGATATAGCCGAGGTATTAGGCGTTAGAGAGGAGCAGATCGATCTGATCCATATAGATTCGGCTAATCTAGGCATGATATATACGGTACTAGATGAAGGTATACTAATATACGGTAGCCCCGAGGAGGCTGAGGAGCATCTCTACAAGAGATACATCGAACTACTAGATCTTGTATTACTATACTAACACTATGTATAGGCTATCTCTACTAGCCCAAGCCGTTTAACGTTCAAAGATCGCATCCATTCAAGGATCCTTTAGTAGAGGTTATATAGTAGGATTACCTAATCGGATCGATCGAGATGGAGAAGCATTTAATTCTAGTTACGGGTGGGGCTGGGTTTATCGGTAGCCATATAGTCGATAGGCTTATCCATGAAGGATGCAGGATCCGTATAATCGATAATTTCAGTAGCGGTAGGATGGAGAATATAGAGCATCACCTAGGAGATCCTAAGGTGGAGGTTCTGAACGTAGATCTGAAGGATAAAGGGAGGGCCATCGAAGTGGTCGGAGGTGTCGAAGCTGTTTTCCACTATGCAGCTAACCCTGAGGTTAGGGTTAGCACCGTTAACCCGGATATACATTTTAGCGAGAATATCCTAGCTACCTTCAACCTTCTAGAAGCTATAAGAGTATGCGATGTAGATACTCTAGTCTTCGCATCTTCAAGTAGTGTCTACGGTGAACCCGAATATATACCGGTCGGTGAAGATGCGTCTATAAAGCCTGTATCCGTATATGGGGCTAGTAAAGCTGCATGCGAAAACCTTATACACGCATACAGCCGTCTCTACGGGTTCAAAGCTCTATCTCTTAGGTATGCGAACGTAGTCGGATCTAGGTTGAGGCATGGCGTAATCTACGACTTCATAGTTAAGCTCATGAGAAACCCGGAGGTACTTGAAATCCTAGGTGATGGAAGCCAGGTGAGGAGCTACATACATGTAGATGATGCTGTCGAAGCTACTCTAACCGCATGGAGGAATATACATAGAGGATTCGACGTGTATAACGTCGGGAATGACGATTGGATAACCGTAAGCGAGATAGCGGAGATAATAGTAGAAACCGCTGGATTGAAGGATGTAAAATACATCTATAAGCCTATACTACACGGTGTAGGCTGGCTTGGAGATGTTAAACGTATAGCTCTAAAGATAGATAAGCTTAAAGGTCTAGGTTGGAAGCCTAGACTGAATAGTAGGGAGGCTATTACAGAGGCAGCTAGAAGAATACTATACGAGCTAAACGCTACTAGGTTAGCCGGCTAGCCGATCTCGATGATACGTTATCTATGCTTATGCTACAGCTCATAACTGCATCGATGAACTTAATAAGCTCTACCTCCACCCAGATAGTATAGATATAGTCTCAGTCGAGGTAATACGATATACTCAGATAAGGATTACACTATCCTGGGGGATTCATCCCCTCTCATAAGGTAGAAGTTACGAGATATTATCTGGAAGCTCGATAGTAAGTTTGCGTCGTCGATATACCTTCCGACAATCGATAGGAAATATTTTAAGTTTGAATATGCTCAGTTAGGTAGAGGTAGGTGTATGATGAAGGTTCTCAAATACCAGGATGTAGCTATCGAGAGTGTAGAGGGAGGGGCCTTCTGCCATAAGGCTGAGGTTCAACGCTTCATAACTACAGATGTATCGAAGGATTTCAGAGTGTTTATAGTTCATTTCCCAGCGGGGCATAAAACACGATGGCATACGCATAGTAGCGATCAAATACTCTACATCATAGATGGGGTAGGGATAGTAGCAGATGAAAGCATGGAATACGAGGTAACACCTGGGTCATTCATACTGATACCTGCTGGGGAGAAGCATTGGCATGGAGCTAAAAAGGATAGCCGTCTGACACACCTGATGATACTTAGAGCGGATTCAAGAGAAGAAATGTTTGAATGCCCATAAAAATGACGCCTATCTATATATTGATCTCTCACCGTAAACGCTTAGGTATCTAAACTTGGATACGGATCTAAATCTAAGATTATAGAAGATTTATATGAAATATCGTGCTGTCCTCTCTATATTTGTGGATTAAACTTAGATGACGATTCTTTAGAAATTGTTATGGGCATAGTATTTTTAATCATATAGTGTATCGATATATGTTGAGGGTGATGGTTATCAAATTCGTTTAGCATTTAAGATGTTCTAATGGTATGTTCAGCTTTATGTTTAGCGTATTTATCTCTATCCATAGGATTATCGATGATATTGTAACCTCTACAATCGATATAACCGATCCCACCTTTAGATAGTCTCTAAGCGTTATACCTACACCCTTCCGGCGCATAGTCTCTATCCACATTATTATCGCTAGAGATCCTAGGGGGAAGAAGTGTGGACCAAGGTTGTTTCCGATGATATTTGAGAATATGAGACTTGCTATATGATGGCTATCTAGGCCATATCGCATAGCCTCCCTTATAGATAGAAGTCCTAGTATAGTCATCGGCCAGTTATTCATTATACTTGCTCCTACCGTAACAATCATACTAGCTGATAGTACCGATAGGAAGTAGGGTAGCTTTAGAGATCCTAGGAATACGTATGTGAAGAACTCTATAGCGCCCATATGCTTCAAACCTTGGACTACTACGAATATGCTTACCATGAATATTACTATATCCCAGTTAATCTTCCTCACTATATCTGTTAAACTCCTATAACTACCGCTCGATTCTGTCGGTATACTCGAACTTACGATATAAGCGAGTAGGAGGAATAACGCACCTGAGCATATAACTATGGAAACCGGTATTCTGTTAAACGATGCTACGATGTATCCTATGTCTACAGCTATCAACGTCGATATACATATCTTCAATATCGATGGGTGAATAATACGCTCCTCACTATCCAGACTATTTATGGCCTCCATAGAGTACCATCTCGGTATGCTTCTCCTGAAGAAAGCATAGAGTATGAGTAGGCTCGTCGTGATGGTAACCATAGCTATCGGACCCATGAAGATCGCATGATCAATAAAGCTATACCCGAAGAAATCTGCACTTACGATATTCACAGGGTTACTCGTGATGAGAGGCATAGCCGCCGTATCGGTGATAAGACCTGCGGCGAATAGGTAGGCAAGCCTTTCCCTAGGCTCCATCTTCAACTCGTTTATAATCTCGATGACTATAGGTGTAAGTATGAGTATAGTGCTATCGTTAGCGAAGAGTACACTCACCGAAGCCGTTAGCAGCGATATGTAGAAGTATAGCTTCAACCCATCCCCATCGGCTGATCTGATAACCTTTAAAGCCGCCCATCTGAAGAAGCCTAGAGAATCTAGCATCAAAGAGAAAGCTACTATACCGGTGAAAGCAAACGCAGCGTCCAGTATCTCTATGAAAGCGGCGGCGGCATCGCTTAACGTTACCGTTCCGGCTAGAAGCGAGAGCGCTGCCCCTACCCCAGAGGCTAAACCTAGGTTAATCCTATGCGGCCTTCTAACCATCAGGTAGAGTGTAACAGTGAAGATCGTTAACGCTGCTACAGCTCTATAATCCATAGATAATCGGGGGCCTATCAGCTCAAAGCAAGCTGGATAAAAACTTTTCTAACTAAAACTATCGATCATATTTAGGTTAAACCTAAAAGTTTAATCAGACATTATTCAGTGAATCTGTAGGCTGATCTAATCAGCCGGTTTAAACCTGAAGTTAAACTGCAAGTTTCTTCAACCTAACTTATCTGCGATATGGCTTTAGATACCTTAAGGCATGCCCTACTGAATTCTTCTACCGCTTCGGATAGTTTATCACCTGTAGTATAGCCTGTTATCGTTATCCACCCATCTTCGTCTAGATCTAACCTTACATATCTCTCTAGACGTAGAAGTTCTGCTAGCTTCGATACAAGTTTAAGTGTTTGCGGAGTATAGTTTTGAGGGAAGAGAGGCTCCCCCTCTATATGCATACCATATTCCTCCACATATATCTTGAAGGCTACCCTCCTATCCTCGATAAACCCTACCGACTCTACTACTGGTCCACCTCCGTATAACGGTGTAGCGGCTCTAAACCCCATGGATTCCAGTATAGAGGTCACATCTCTATATGCTTCTATAGGCTTATACGGTTGAACTATAGCTTCTACACCATCTTCGATAGCTCTAAGCCTACCTATAACGCCTACATATGAGCCTATAGGGTATACGGGGCTATACGGCTGGCTGAAGCCGTAGAATATGCAGAACCCTCTACCTGGAGGCCAATAGTAGAGTCTACCAGGTTCAACCTTAAGGAAGCTTTGTACTCTAGATACATCTAGCTCGACTGGCGTTTCGAAGTATACCTCCTCCTTCCATACATTCAGTGTAGTGGTAAACGGTAACTCTCTACTCAGTGTAGGATCAAACTTACTATCTACATCGAGTATGAACGAATCTCCACCAAACCTTACCTCTATCAACATAACCTATCGATAATATTAACCCGGCGCTATATACGTATAAATATAGCTGTTAAGCGATGTCTATCGCAAGCTAGATACATCGAGACTAAAGCCGTCTCTAGATGGATGATTCTTTATATACTCCAGCTCTACGAAGCTAGAAGGTTTGGTGGTAGACGTACGAAGCGTATTCAGGGTATGCATAGATCGTATCCTAGAGTATACTTCGAACTTCTAGCTTCATCCTTCACCCTGATTATGAGTATGAGTCTAACTTCATCCTTCCTACCTATCTTCGCATACGAGCTGGATCCATCGGGGATACTGGTAGGCCTTGTAACCTCAGCTTGGTTCCTATCGAGGATATTCATGGAGATACCTTCAGGTATACTTGCAGATAGGATCGGCAGGTATAGGCTGCTTGTATCAGGTTTAGCTTTATCCTCTATCGGGGCGCTTCTATGCTCCATATCCGTCAGCATATATATGCTGATAGCCGGTAGGGCTCTATGGGGGCTGGGTACAGGCTTATTCTTCATGAGCAGTACCGCTATAATATTCGATACCTTCCATCAGAATGTTAGAGGTACAGCTCTAGGAACGTTCCAATCTATGGAGTTCATCGGAAGCTTCATAGGAGCACCTATAGGAGGCTTCATGTCGAGCTTCATAGGGTTTAGAGGTGTATTCCTATCGGCTGCAGCGTTAACCTTCACATCCTACCTGATAGCGTATAGATCGATGGAGGCGAAGCATAGCGGATCCGGGATCTATAGGGTTGATGTAAGCCTATCATCTGTTAGGAGGGTTCTACCTGGTGTTAGGAATATAGGTTTAACAGCTGTCTATACGAACTCCTTCACTAGGATGCTAACATGGAATGGTATATCCGGCACAGTCTTCCCGTTATACCTAAACATAGATCTAGGGATAGATGTCGAGGTTATAGGCATCGTGATGGGTGTTAGGACTCTAGGCGTTATAGCTTCCACAGCTATCTCTGGTAGGCTATCCGATAGGCTGGGTAGGAAGCCTATGATAAGCCTAGGATTACTACTAGAAGCAGTAGGGCTATACAGCTATACGCTTGTATCCACGTATCTACCGGTAATATTCATAGCGTTCGTCGAAGGCTTCGGTCGAGGTATGGTTCTAACATCCCTCATGGTACTTCTATCAGAGATAGCCCCCCCAGATCTTAGGGGGAGTGCTCTAGGCGTATACCGGACGTTCATGGATTTAGGCGGGTTCATAGGCCCGGTAATATTCACGCCTATATACGAAGAGTACGGATCATACTACGCCTTCCTATCTGCCGTAGCGATGATCCTAGCTACGCTAGCCATGATATCTACCGCTAGGACTCCTAGGAGTGGTTATAACGCCTAGATATCTAGGCGTCTATGTTCATCGAGTCTACGTAGCGCCTCTATATTTTGCATCTCGCTTGGATCAGGCTTATCTACAGATATCCATGCGTCGACTACCTCCTTAGCAACCTCCTCGGAGGTTAACCTAGCGCTTAATACGAGTATGTTAGCATCGTTCCAAAGTCTAGCATACCTAGCCGTAGTAGCGTCGAATACCAGGGCGGCCCTCGCTCCCATCACCTTATTAGCTGCGATACATACACCGGTACCAGTATAGCATATCAGTATACCTGTATCGGCTTCACGACCTACTACATATCTAGCTACCTCGAATCCGACTCTAACCCACGACTCAGCCCTCCCAGTCTTAAGAGCGCCTAAAGCTATAGCCTCGCAGCCTCTAGACCTAACGTACTCGTAGATGAACCTAGCTATACTATACGTATCGTCTGAACCTATAGCTATCTTCATAAACTCTACCCCTATAGGAGTTCATAGATGTTCTCCTTGATCTTCTCTACGGATGCTACTATAAGATCAGCTCCATCCCTACCGGCTAATAGGACTTGATGCGGGAGGACGACTTCAGAGGCACAGAAAGATTCAGCTCCAGGTAGGTACATATCCTCGTATCTAGGCATACGCTCTATCAACCCTCTAGGTACAGCTTCTACTAGCCTCTCCCTAGTGAAGGCGGGCTGCTTGTATAGAGGCATACCGTAACCTACGCTTGCAGGTACACCCTCAGCTCTCAAAGCCTCTATGAACCTCTCCTTAGGTAGGCCTCCGAATTCAGCCGGATTATACCTTACGACGAAGTAGTAGTATCCCCTCACCGTTATACGTGGATCTCTCCTCAACGGGTCTATACCGCCTATCCTAGATAGCTTATAAGCTAGATACTCGCCAGTCTCGTGTTTAATCTTAAGCTGCTCAGGATAGATCTTCAATACCTCGAGTAGTATAGCCGCCTGAAGCTCGGTCATCCTATAGTTCGACGATAGTATATAGTGTATGTAGCCTGGCTTACCTACAACCCTACCTATGTTATGTATAAGCCTAGCCTTATCTATGAGGTCATCCCTATCGGTTATCACTATACCACCCTCACCGGCGGTCATAGATTTAGTCTCCTGGAAGCTGAAGCATCCCATATCGCCTATAGCTCCAACCCTACGACCCCTCCACTCGGATCCATGAGCATGAGCGCAATCCTCGACTACGAGTAATCCATACTCCCTCGCTATCTTTAGTATAGCGTCTAGATCCACAGGGTATCCACCATAATGTACGACGACAACACCCCTAACCCTCCCGCCTCTATCGATCCTCTCCTCCACGGTAGCTCTAAGGGATTCAGGGGATATAGCCGCGGTCCCAGGATCTATATCCGCGAATATAGGTATACCGCCGACCTCCGTGACAGCTGAAGCTGTAGCTATAAAGGTGACCGCCGGGACTACCACTTCATCCCCGTAGCTTACACCTAGGGTTTTGAACGCGAGTTCGAGGGCTACCGTCCCGTTAGATACGGCTACACCATACCTGGCGTCGTGGAATCTAGCGAACTCCTCTTCAAACTTCTCACATAGAGATCCAGGATATAGACGGCACCAACGCCTACCCTCTAAAGCCCTGATCAGGGATGAACGTATGGCATCATTCAGGGGAGGCCATGGAGGTATAAGCTTCATCAACTCCCCAGCTTCAGGTCTACCCCCCTTAACCGCCAGCTTAGACATAGCTGGATCCCGATGTAGAGGAAGCCTCTATTAGGGCATATTAAGCTTAGCATAGATCCTAAGTGAAGGATTCCTCGATCTTAGAGTAGACCCTCATATAGTCCTCGTATATCTCAAGGTATGCCCTATGAAGTGATGGATCTGGATTGTATACCTCATCCACCTCTACTATATCTAGAGCCGCTGATCTAGGATCTCTATACACCCCTGCAGCTACGCCTCCGAGTATAGCTGAGCCGAGTGCAGCTGCATCCCTAACCCTAGGTATCTCTATCCTCAACCCTATGATATCCGATTTTATCTTATTCCAAACCCTACTCTTAGATTCCCCTCCAACCATACGTATACGCTCCAACTTTACACCTAGCTCTTTCGATACTCTTAGAGTACCGAGATACTGGAATGCAGCTGCCTCTAATATAGCTCTAACGAAATGCCCCCTCCCATGACTGTGAAGTATACCGTAGAATACCCCTCTAGCTTTAGGATTCGGTTTAGGTAGCCGTGCACCCCATAGATGCGGATAATAATATAAGCCTTCGCATCCAACAGGTATTCTAGATGCTTCCCCATCTAGGATCGAGTATATGGATACACCCTTCCTCCCAGCTTCTAAAGCTTCAGCTAAACAGAAGCTATCTCTAAACCATCTTAGAGATGCGCCTGTAGCGTTAACTATACCCTCATACTCCCATCTACCCGGTACTACATGGAGGCAGCAGTCGAATCGCATACCCCTATCGGGTCTAGGCTTCTCTAGAGGTATCTCGAATACGGACCCAGTACCTGTACCTATGTTAGCCATACCCTCATCCACTACGCCGGCTCCAAGAGCTTCGCACGGCCTATCCCCTCCCCCGCATGCTACGGGTATACCAGGCTTCAACCCTGTAGCTTCAGCAAAATCTCTCATAACTTCTCCTGCAACCTCCCATGAACCTAAAGCTTCAGGTAGTATGGATGGATCTATACCTAGAGCTTCACATATCTCATCAGACCATCTAAGCTTGGATATGTCGAATAGCATAGTCCTAGAAGCCATGGTATAATCGGTTACAGGACGCCCGGTGAGCCTATATATTATATAGTCTTTAGCACATAGTATCCTCCACGTCCTGCTATAGATTTCAGGCATATTCTCTTTAACCCATAGTATCTTCGGAGCTGAGAATATGAAGTCGACGGGTAAACCTGTTATTTCGAGTATCCTCTGTGGATCTATCATCCCGGATATAGCTTGAGCTTGAGGTATAGCTCTACGATCCAGCCATATTATGCTACGGGTAAGTCTCTCCCCGCTCCTATCTAGGAATACCACAGCTTCCCTCTGAGAATCTACCGATAAACCTACGATATCATCCGGTTTGACGCCAGCTTTCTTAACGGTATACGAGACAGCTTTAACAGCTGAATCCCACCATTCAAGCGGATCCTGCTCAGCGTAATCAGGTTTAGGATGATATATCCTATGATCGACAGAAGCCTCGGCAACCATCAATCCATCTAGAGTGAATAGAGCCGCTTTACATGCGGATGTACCTGAATCTATACCTAGTATGTAGGGTGGCTTCAACCCTCTTTCAACCACCTCATAACCTCCTCCACCGATAAGCATCTATGCACTATATCCGATAGAGCTCTAACCATACTCGTAGGATTCCTATGCTGCCATACATTCCTACCTATAACCGCCCCCTTAG
>JAWCGL010000013.1:0-13720 GCA_038857155.1 Bathyarchaeia archaeon | reverse complement strand
TAATCCTATCCAACCCCACTCCCAATGAGCTCCATGTTAAGCCATGCGATGAGGTAGAAGTATCCTCTTCTCTCCTCGATAGTTACTAGAAGTTTCGATAAGATGGTATCCTCGAAAATATCGAACTTAGATGAAACGTCGATGCATCAATCTTAGCTATACGCTCTATATAAACTCTAAATATGTCATGCATTCTAATCTTCTACGTATAGCTATGGATCATAGGGAGTATCTATCTCTGCTACCGGGACCTGTATCGGTTCCGCGTAGGGTTATGAATGCTATGTTGAAGCCGATTATAGGTCATAGAGGTCGTGAGTTCAAGGAGCTGTACGCTAAGTTACAGGAAGGGTTAAAGTATCTATTCAAAACTAGGAATTTCGTAGCGATACTCTCAGCTTCAGGTACAGCTGCCGTCGAATTCGCCGTAGCTAACACAGTATCAGATGGTGATAGAATCCTATTGATAGATACAGGCTTCTTCTCAGGTGTTAGAGCTTCTAAGACGATAGAAGCTTACGGTGGTATACCTATACATCTGAAGGCTCCTCTAGGATCTGCTCCGATATACGATGATGTTAAGAAAGCCTTCGATGAGTATAGGGATCTTAAAGCCATACTGATAGTCTATAGCGAGACATCTACAGGTGTACTCGTAAAGGATCTGAGAGATATCTGTATCGAAGCTCATAGGAGAGGTTTGATAACGATAGTAGATGCCGTATCCGCTGCAGGTGGTGTAGATCTTATGGTCGATGATTGGTGTATAGATCTATGCGCTTCTGCTAGCCAGAAATGTCTCGCAGCGCCTCCAGGAGTATCCTTCGTATCTGTTAGCGATAGGATCATAGAAGAGGCTTATAGACGTAAACCTAAAAGCCTATACCTAAGTCTTAGAGAGTATGTAGATTACGGTTTGGATAACGAGATGCCGTTCACCCCATCTATATCTCTAATCTATGCTTTAAGCGAAGCACTCGATATGTTGATCGAAGAAGGGCTTGAGAATCGTATATGTAGACATAGAGTTTTATCTAAAGCACTCTACAGCGGTTTAGAGACGTTAGAGTTCAAACCTTTACCTAAGCTAGAATATAGATCTCCGACTATAGTAGCCGTAGAGCCTCCTAGGGATGTAGCCGTAGATAGGATAGTATCGATGCTTAAAGATATGTATGGAATCCTAGTAGCTCGTGGTATGGGTGAACTTAAGGATAGGATAATGCGTATAGGCTGTATGGGTGTGATATCGTCTATGGAGGCTCTATATATGCTTCAATCAATCGAGAGCATACTGGTGAAGCTTGGATATAGAGTTGAACTAGGATCGTCTGTAGCAGAAGCTTCTAAAGTGTTATCAAGTAGTCAACGTATATAAATGTACATTAAAGCTTTTAAGTATGCCTTAGATATTTAATGTGGGTAATCCAAGGGGGCGTCAAAGCTGAGCAAGACTCCTAGGATCGTCGTAGGAGACCCTGTAGATGAAGAATTCTTCAAGATCATAGAGGGTAAGGCTGAGGTTATCAGAGCGTACGATGTAAGCGATGAAGAGTTCGCTTCGCTTCTAAGGAATGCTGATATAGTCGTCGTTAGGAGTAGACGTAGGATAACGCATGCGTTGATAGATTGCGCCGACTGTCTTAAAGTTATAGCTAGAGCTGGCGTAGGTTTGGATAACATAGATGTAGATTACGCTAGATCTAAGGGTATAATGGTTGTACCGATAGCTGAAGCATCGGTAGAAGCTGTAGCCGAGTTAACGATAGGCTTTATGATAGCTCTATCACGTAAGATACTACAGCTAGATTCTAAGATGAAGAGTGGGTTATGGTGTAAGAACGAAGGGATAGGCTTAGAGCTTAGAGGTAAAACATTCGGGATAATAGGGTTAGGTCGTATAGGTTCTAGGGTTGCAGAGCTAGCTAAAGCATTGGGTATGAAGATCGTAGCATACGATCCATACGTAGATCGTGAGGTAGCTTCTAAGTTGGGTGTAGAGCTTATGGATAAGCTTAGCGATCTACTAAGAATATCGGATTATATATCCATACATACTCCTCTGACAGAGGAGACATACCGTATGATAGGTGAGGAGGAGTTAAAGCTTATGAAGCCTACAGCATTCTTAATAAACACAGCTAGAGGATCGATAGTGGATGAGAGAGCTTTAGCTAAAGCTTTAAAGGAAGGATGGATAGCAGGTGCAGCTTTGGATGTATTCGAAGATGAACCCTTAGAGAATAGCGATCTGATAAAGCTCGATAACGTAATACTAACACCGCATATAGGTGGAAGTACAGTGGAAGCTCAGAAATCGATAGCAAGAATATTAGCAGAAAGGATCTTAGATTATATAGAATTCTATGAAAGTTGATAATACCTTTATATAGATGAAATATTAACGATTTCTATATTATTAAATTTTAACGTCTCCATAATTTTAGATTGAAAAGTAGAAGAGCTTAACTTCACTATTTATGTATAATCTTGCGATCGCCTTGGTATCGATCCGTAAGCATCTTCAGAAGATCGCCGATAGATTTCGTCTCATATCTATCAGCCATCCCGCAAGAATATACATACATATGTCTATAAACCTTAAACTACATGCATTGCGTACATCCTCGATAAAGTTTAAGCTTTCAACATTCTATAGAGCGCTACTGTGCACATCATTCTAACGGTAGCTTAACTATAGGTATACTTGTCTTAGATGTAACGGCGTAAGGAATATGCCTCCAGTTGCATAATACTTGTTGTTGAGGATGCTAGCTAGGTTATATGGTGGGAGGGGTTATTTAAAGACATGGTATATATGCTGGTAACAGTAATGTTTAAGACTATTCGGTGGGAGATACCTACCTTAGCGGTATATGTCTCCCTCTATGGGTCGGATACCAGCAGCACTCGATCTATCGGCCATCCTATTGTATCTTCTAGCTTCTATGATGGTTCAAACGAGTAGTATCTATACGTCGAACCTATCTGATCTACTACATGATCGTGTAGGTTTTGGCGGTAACGCTATCGGAGGATTGTATGGTGATATATACCATGTGACAACGCTTGCAGATAGCGGTCCAGGTAGCTTAAGGTATGCCGCCGAGAGGCCTGAACCGTTATGGATAGTATTCAGGGTTTCAGGTGTGATAACGCTTAGAAGCCCTCTAAGGGTCGCATCATATAAGACTATAGATGGGAGAAATGCATCTATAACGATAAGCGGTAACGGCCTCGTATTAGATGGGGTTTCGCATATCGTCTTAGCTTATCTAAGGTTTGATACTGGTGATGGGGATGCCGTTCAGATAATTAATGGTGCTCACGATATATGGGTGTATCACTGTGACTTCGTAAACTGGGGTGATGGATTGATAGATATAACCCGTGGAGCGACCAACATCACGGTCTCATGGTGTAGATTCTGGAGTCACAATAAGGTTATGCTTATAGGAGCTGACCCCGCGGATGTTATGGATGAAACTATACAAGTAACCTTACATCATAACCTCTTCTATGAAACAGTACAGAGACATCCAAGGCTTAGATTCGGTAAGGTAGATGCCTACAACAACTACTATTATCGTTGTCAAAGCTATTGTATAGGCTCCACTATGCATGGTAAGGTGTTAGCTGAAGCGAACATATTCGAGGAGTGTACTACCATATTCCAGAGTAGTCTCGGCGGAGATCCAGAGGGGGGTTATATAAAGCTTGTAGGGAATTTACTCGTATCTAGCGTGTTATGCGAATCAGTGAATCCTGAGAAAGTCTTTAGACGTGAAGACTACTATGAAGCTTCGATCGAACCAGCTACCGATGAACTTAAACTTAAGATAATGGCTTACGCTGGATGCCCATCTCCAGTTAACTGTAGGATTATGCGTAGGGTACCTGATGGTGAGAAGAGTGGTCATCCGATGTACGTTACGGATTTCGCCGTACCTATAGGTGAACCTATAACCCTATACGTAGATATACCCCCTCCTCGTAGCTTATCTGAATGGGTTGAATCTATAGAGTGGGATTTTGGCGATGGCAGTAGAGGTTTAGGTAAAACTGTAGAGCATAGATACGATATATTTGGAAGCTATACTGTAAGGGCATTCGTTAAGCTTGCGAACGGCGCAGTTGTTATGTTAACATCCACCGTAAACGTGTATGTTAGGCTAGAGCTTATCGTAGGTATAGCCTTAGCAGCGGCCGCAGTCGTATCATCTATAATGGCATTATCGAGGCGTAGGAGGGTTAGGATTGCAGGCTAAGCTAGCTTGATATACTTGGATAGATATCTAGGTATATCGGGATTTAATCCGCGGGATAGTGCTATCCTGTAAGCTATCCTCTGTACGGGTATAATGGCTAGCGGTGCCAATAGTTCGGCAGGTCTATCCGAATCTATCCTATAGGCTACTGTAGGTTCTCGATACTCATCGGTATTCGTTACCAGGATGAGCTTCGATGATATCGATATTATGTGGTTGATAAGCTTCTCGAGATACTTCCATGATGGGTCCTTAAGCACTATAGCTATTATAGGCTTCTCATCGGCTATCGATATAGGTCCATGTCTAAACTCCATAGCATGGAAGTATGAGGCTAGGATTCTAGAGGTCTCTATAAGCTTTATAGCCGATTCACGTGCGGATCCGTAGCATACACCTTCACCTATACAGTATACCGACGCTTCATTCATCAGTATAGGTAGGGATTCATCTTCAACCCTCTTAGACTCATCGAGTATGCTTGAAGCTATTCTATCGAGATTCTTAAACTCGTCGATTAACCGCTCCCTCCTAGAGGCCTCTACACCTATATATAGACCAGCTAAAGCTAGGTTTACGAAGGTTTTAGTCATAACGACTGACCTCTCCTCCCCAGCATATATCGGTATAGCTACATCGGCTATCCTAGCCATACTACTATTCAGATCGCTAGTGATGGCAACAGTCATGCACCCCATAGATCTACCCTTCTCCAGAGCCCATACCGTCTCAGATGTCTCACCGCTACGAGAGAATCCTATCACACAATCCCTACTCGATAATCCATCCATATACAATGCGAACGAGGATGACGTCTCGCTGTATACGTCGAATAGGGTTCTATCGAACCCATAGGATGCTATGTAAGCTGAATTAAACGAAGAACCGCATCCTACTAGGAATATCCTCCTAATCCTCCTATCACTAAGAATCCTAGCTAACCCTTCAGAATACTCGCCTATATGTCGAATCAACTCGTCTACCGCTCTAGGTATATCCTCTATCTCCCCCTCCATAAACCATCTACGAAGCATACCACCATACCTATTCTACGTTAACGATTAAAGCTTTATATGAGTATAGTATAGGGATAGATGCTTAAATTTACTAGGGTGTAATCTATGTGGCGTCTATCATGCGAGCAGAAAGTATTCGATATATCTGGTGTAAGGATTGGAGGTCAACCTGGGCTTAGACCTGTAGTCCTTATAGGCTCTATATTCTACCATAAGCATTCGATCGTAATCGATGAATCTAAGGGTTTATTCAAGGAGGATGAAGCTGAACATCTCTTAGACGCTCAGTCAGAGCTTTCCCAGAGAACGGGTAATCCGTGTATGGTTGATGTCGTAGCATCCACACCTGAAGCTATGCGTAGATATCTAGAGTATGTATCCGATAAGGCGAGTATACCCATACTGCTGGGTGGTATCACGGATAAAGTTAGGATAGCGGGCTTAGATTATGTTCATGAGGCAGGTATAGCCGATAGGATCGTATACAATTCTGTGAACCCCCATAGTCGAGGTGATGAGCTGGAGGCTATAGCTAGGGCAGGTGTATCGGCGGCAGTCCTTCTAACGTTCGGTCCAGGTATAATTGGATGGAGGCATAGAGTAGAAGCAGCCGAGAGATCTATAAAGAGGCTTAGAGACTATGGTATAGATAAGATCCTCGTAGATACCGGTGTCCTCGACGTCCCTTCGCTTGGATCCGCATCTACGGCTATATGGTCTATCAAGGATAGGATAGGATACCCGTCAGGATGCGGAGCTCATAACGCCGTCGCTTCTTGGAGAAGTCTACGTAGGAGCATGGGTCGGGAGGTTAGGGATGTATGCAGTGTTTCAGCATCGATCCTAGCCGTAGTAGCTGGAGCAGATTTCATACTATACGGGCCTATAGAGTATGCTACGTTAATATTCCCAGCTATAGCTATGGCTGATGCTGCTTTAAGCCAGGTTAAGATTGAGGATGGGTTCAAGATAGATCGTCTACATCCAAGGTATAGGATCGGTAAGATCTAGTATCGACGCTACTCTACATATGGTGCTAGATAGTATTCGACTCTACCGTTCACTAAGCTGAAGGTTAGTTTCAGAGGCATATTAGATGCATACTCTAGATCGACTATATCAGCTATCTTAGAACCTGAATCAGCCATCTCGGATAGGAACTCCACGTTATACGATGCCTCAGCTTCCTCCTTCACATCCAACTCTAGCAATGCTTCGCTACCGACGATATACTCTATATCTAGAGCGCTAACCTCGCCTTTAGCTGAAACCGTAAGCTTATCTCTAACTGCTCTAAACCTTATGGTTTCAGCTATAGCCTCAGCTTCTTTAACAGTCGCTCTCAGACTCCTAGATACAAGCCTAGCTCTAACGGTGAAATCTACTTTAAGCGTAGGTATCTCCTCGACGGCTAGATCGAGCGATGGTAGCCTAATCGTACGCTTATACTCGCCTATAAACTCTATCCTTAAACGCTTCCCCTCCTCCAGCGTAGCAGTCATAGATTCACCACTCTTAACATTCCTCATAAGCTTAAGCATCTCTGGTAGGCTTAAACCTATACTAGTCTCCCTATCGCATTCATAATCTGTGAAAGCTTCAGGTTTAAGCTCTAAGTTTACGAGAGCTACATGGCTTGGATCCAAAGCTTTTATCTTTAAACCGTCGGATCCAGCTCTTACCGATACTTCGTCTACCAGCGTCGATATTGCATCCAGTATATACCTCCAAAGCTTAGCATCTGGAAGACTGAATCGGAGCATACCCCATCCTCAGAATATTATCTCGAGAGGGGAGAGGTCTTAAATAGTTTAATGCCTAAAATCTATGCATACTCCCTCCATACATACCCGCATTTTACACATCTGAAGAATCTTGTAGGAGCTTCATCCGCGCTCCTAGTTTGCATCATCCACCAGTAAGCTTTATCGTAGCCGCATTTAGGGCATTCAGCCGTTATCGTAGGTAAAGCTCTAATCTCCTCAGAACGCTCCTCTAACACTGTTACAGCCTCTGTTCTAGTAGCTACCTCAGATACCTCTCTCACACCTTCATCTACCACCGTGTTATAGCCACACCTATGACACTCCAATACTAGTAGATCATCCTTCTTCTTCAATATCACCCTAGCTCCGCATCTAGGACAGAAACGCATGGATCACACCTTGAAATAGCTTCTAAACGCTCTACGATTTAAACGTTAACAGCTCGAAAAGCCTATCGGCGATCGCAGAAGCTATCCTCAAAGCTTCCACCCTACCTTCAGATGCTGCTACCCTTAGAAAATCTTCTACATTGCTTACGCCTATAGCTACGATCACCTCGGCTCCATCGAAAACTATGATCGGAAGCTTAAACTTCGTATGTAGCATTTCGATCCCACGCGACCCTAGCATAGAGTATAACGAACTATCTATAGCTATCACTCTCATCTGGCCCTTATGCGGTGATTCATCGAGCATGGATATAAGTTCATCCAATATATCGCATCGAATCTTAAACTTACGGTAGAGGATACCGTCTAGCCATAGTCTTCCGCGGAAGACTACTCCTAAGATAAAACCATAATTACCGTAGATACGATAGGTTAAACCTAGGACCCTAACTTCACGTTTAAACATTCTACATCCTCTTAACCGCTTCTAGGAGTAACCTGGAGATTTCATCGATATCCTTGATTATCTTCTCCGCAGCTTTCTCTAGAACAACGATCGGATCACCGCCTTTCACCCTAACTATAATTATCCCCTTCCTCTCAAGCGGATACGGGATATGGTAGCCTACATACTCTACATTATCGTCTTTAAGAGCTTCATCTTGTAGAGCGTGGAGTAGGGTATGATCCTCCCCATCAACCTCTATCTTAACATACTTCTCCCCAGATTCTAATACCCGAATTTCCATACCTATATCCTCCTTATATTATCTTTAAATTACCGTAATATCTACTTATCTTCCTCCGCTCTGTTACGTTGCATCTAGCGCATAGGAGGCTCTCCCCCTTCCTATCTAGTATCGAACCGCAGTAGGGGCATCTAGCTAGTATAACCCCGAAATCCGGTCCAGATATGGTGAGATGGTATACGTTATTGCAATAGGATACGATCGATGCGTAGACATGATCACCAAGCTTAACTATATTCTTTATATTATCCGCTTTAATCTTCTTCAACCTAGATATATGCAGGATACCTGTGAACGGGGGTTGAAAAACCTTAGGTCTACCTACGACTTTAAGTATATGAGCGAAAGCTATCCTATCGCTCACCTCGTATGCTAAGCAGTATACGTTATCGCCGGGTTTAGGTAGCGGA
The DNA here is from genome assembly GCA_038857155.1 of Bathyarchaeia archaeon. GTDB lineage: Archaea > Thermoproteota > CALKCG01 > B24 > DRYS01 > DRYS01. Next base: position 5,122 of record JAWCGL010000013.1, on the reverse strand, counting down.
TATCTACATAGCGTCCTCTCTATGTAGACGGTACGTTTATCCATATCGAATGCAGGGTAGCCTACCATCGAGGATCTTACGATACCTAGATCCTCGTAGAACCCATACTTAGGTTCAAACTCCTCTACTACAGCTACCCTATCCCCAGGTATAACTATCCCTCCGCGTCTCACCACACCGTTAACCATATTAGGCTATCACCCTATACACGTTTATCTTAACGCTGTGTTTAGGCTTCCTATGGAAGCTGAATAGATACGGTATCTCTATCTCGGCTACGTATATAGCCTCTATCCTTCCACCACATTTCTCTATATAGCTCTTTATAAATTCATCGGTTCCGCTCTTATGCATACTATACACTACACGCCCGACTTCTAAAGCTTTAGAGAGGAATATCCTGTCAGCTCCTCTACGTTGGACTCCGAATGGGGGGTTCTGTACGACGGTATCACATCTACACTTTAGACTCAAGCTAGCTACATCTGCTTGAACCCAATCTATGGCATCGGATACATCCAGCGTCTCAGCGTTTATCGAAGCAGCCTCTAAAGCCGATCTATCTATATCGACTCCGATAACGTAGTATGCGCCTAGGAGGGCGGCGCCTATCGATAGAATACCTGTACCGCACCCAAGATCGAGTACGATCCTACCGTATATATCCCCGTTGAAGTATGCCACCCTCAAAATCTTTACGGCTAGATCGACCGGTGTAGGATACTGCTCCAAGCTAGGCTTAGGTTTAGGATAGCCTACAAGCTTAGATAAACCTATCTCGATCTTCACCCAATCAGGCATCCCTGAAAAGCTCATCCCACCTCTTAGCCCCTAGAGCTACCAATACCTCGCTAGGATTCAATACAGGCTTATCTATACTGAAGCTATCCTCTAAAGCTAATCTAGGACATGCGGTATTAACGAATACCTCTATACTTCTGAAGCTCGAAAGCATATCTGGGTCGAATATATGCATCGATAGAATATAGACGGTCTTACCATGCTCTTTCAGGATAGATTCGATCTCTCCAACCCTATCTAAATCCATCTGGCCGGGTTGGAGACCTAGTAGTATGCCGAAGATCCTAGCATCCATAGCTTTAACTATGGATGCATACCTCTTCGCTAGAAACCTCCTCTTCACATCTTTCAGATCCGTTACCTGAAGAGTGAACGGATCGACTGCGAACGTAGGCTTCCCAGTTGCTAGAGCCACACCTAACGGGTGGAATAAACCCCCACCTATATAGAGGAATGCATCCACGTCATCCGCTATATCCTCCGCAGCCGATGTATCGCATCCGAGTATCTGCCCCTCATAGATAGCCCTGTATCTAGGCTTACCTATATGTACTATCTTCCCATACTCTTCGAGGATATTTTTAGCTTCCATCAGCTTACCTATATGTTGAACTATAGTTACGAGGCCTATCCTACGATAGGCTTCTAAGATACTTGTAGCTTTCGATACAGCCTGCCTTACATCTAAATCTGATCTCACTTCTACGTATAGAACTCTACTCGAATCCATACTGGGTATAGCTGTATGCCCCATATGGATTATCAGATCAACAGATAGCTTCCTAGCTGTATCGTAGGGTAGCATACAGGCTCCGAAGCATGGATCAGCCGAAACGTATACCCTGCATCCAAACCTATCTCTAATCAGATCAGCGAGTCTAAGAGCATACTCTGAGAAACCTTCCGGGGCTTGGATTAAGATACATCTAGGATTATACCTCTCGATTCTAGCTGAAACCTCTCCGTAGTCTACGGTGAACACTTAAGCTCCCATAAGATTACATATCCTCATCTGAGCTATTAACCCTTCTTCGAAACGATTATAGCGGTTTCTATAGGTATCTTGTAGGTCGCTCTCCTAAGCGCTTCGCATGCCTTCTCCACACCATCCTCGTTAACCTCTACGAAAGCTATAACTTGACCTGGAGAAACCTTTGCAGCGGTACCTATAGGTCTACCGAAAGCTCTACGCATACCTTGAGATAATCTATCTGCGCCTGCGCCTGTCTGCATCCTATGCTCCCTTAATACTATATGCGGATATAGGTTAACCCTGAAATGATAGTTATCCACGTTTAAACTAGTTTCGAGATACTTGTTGGCAGCTAGCCTAGCCGATTCTAAAGAGTTATCCCTTATCTGCCCTTCCTCCTTAGCTACAAGCTCCACTCTACAAGGAAACTCAGCTTTAGTATTCCCCATATCAAGCCTAACCAGTTTAGGTTGCGGTACACCATCTATATACTCACGTCTAGTATAAGGTGAAGCTGATGGTATACGATAGTTCCTACCTTTAACCATAGCGTTATCATGTTCATCGGTGGAATCCTTAGATTTAAATGTTTACAGGGATATATCGTTAAATGTAAGCAGCTCTACTTCGAGATAGAGGTTGGATGAACTTTGAGAGTGTTACCTATCAGCTTCGATTCTATGGGTACTCGAAGTATGTGTATCTACGTAGAGACGAGCGATGTGAAGATCATAGTAGATCCAGGTGTATCCCTCGCACCTGTAAGGTATGGTCTACCCCCCCACAGTCTAGAGATAGAGAAGATGGAGGAGGATTGGGGGAAGATAGTAGAATACGGCTGTAAAGCGGATGTAGCCATAGTTACGCATTACCATTATGATCATCACAACCCGGATGAAGGATTGGAGATCTATGATGATAAGGTAGTCTTCGTTAAGAATCCTAAGGTTAACATCAACCCTAGTCAGAAGCTTAGAGCAGCATACTTTCTGGAGAGGATAAGCGGCCTTCCATACAGATTGGAGGAGGCTGATAGCGGGGAGTACGTATTCGGATCTACGAAGATTAAATTCTCTAAGCCAGTATTCCACGGTACGAATCCTAGGCTCGGATACGTAGTAGAGGTTCTCGTAGATGATGGTATGGAGAGGTTAGTTTATACGAGCGATGTGGAAGGCCCATCCCTAGATGATCAAGTAGGCTTCATGATAGAATCTAAACCTACAGTAGCTTTTGTAGACGGCCCTATGACCTATATGCTCGGCTATAGATACCCTAAAGCCAGCCTCGATAGATCCATAGAAAATTTATGTAGATTGATGGAGGAGGGCTATGTTAAGGCCCTCATCCTGGATCATCATCTACTAAGGGATCTAGCTTGGATGGATAGGATGAACCCCCTCCTAGATAGAGCAAGCAGAATTGATGTAAAAGTTGCGACTGCAGCCGAATTCATAGGCCAGGAGCCGACGCTTCTAGAAGCTAGGAGGAGGGAGCTATACGAACTCTATCCTGAGAAGCCATCTAGAAAGTGGGGGGTACGCGAAGAATAGTCGATACTATTTCAACCCTAGTCTATCCATATAGCTTGATAGTCTCTTGAACGCTTCGAGCCTCCCCCTATCGTCTAGTTTAGATTTATCGTATGCTTCATTCAAGATAGCTATAACCTCATCGTAGATTCTACGGAGTATAGGGAATGGTATGCCATCCTTCCCTCCGAATGCGAAGCAGTATTTAACCGGATCCCTCCAGCTCGGCGGTTCACCGTATATTATCTGCGATAGTAGAGCTAGACTTCTAACGGTAGCAGGTCCTACACCATTTAAAGCTAGTAGCTCCTCATAGCTAGATGGCTTAACCCTATACGCAGCCTTCAGAGCATCCCAGTTTACAGATTCAGGGTTAAGCTTAAGTTTCATCCAACGTTTCCTTTCGACGGCATTCAACCCTAAGATTTCCCTTATAGTCTTCTGCCTACTATCCAAGCTTAACTCAGATAGAATCCTCCTGATCCTAGATGGGTTTTCACATGCAAGATCCACAGAAGCTCTTCTACAACCCTCAGATTCATATGCAACCATATTCAGCACGTAGCTATGCCTACCATCACCAACTATAGCTTCGTGAGGCTCTACTACGAAGCTTCTAACCTTACCTGATATCCAGTGATACCTCCTAGCCCATCTTAAATCTTCGTTCATACCCTGCTGTACGACAGCCCATCCCCCATCTCTACATACAAACATGGTATGATGGTATATCTTGTAGCCATCCTGTATAGCTGCGTTATCCACTTTAGCCGTAAGCCTACTAGCATATCTAAGCTTATAGGCTTCCTCATCAGAGAAGCCATAGATCCTACACACCTCTAGAACCTCATCCTGAGCCTTCCTCCCCTCAGAGCCTTTACCTCCTACAGCTCTAATCCCTACATCGATCTGGGATGAAAGTACGCTCTTAAGAACACCGCATAGGACGGTTGTCGTACCGCTACTATCCCAATCATAGCCTAGTACGCATGCTAGGCTTTGAAACCAGAAAGGGTCAGATAGCCTTACGAGTATACCTTCATACCCATACTCATCATGCATGATCCTCAATATTATGGAGCTTAAAGCCTTCATACGTTCGATAAGCCATCTAGGAGCTCTACCACCATGCAACGGTAGATCTGCTACACCAGATCTCTCCAAGGATATATCATGATATAATTCGAGTAGATATAAGATAAGGTTTATGACCTATAGGGTAGATTAAAGTCTATCGGGTGGATATGACGAAGATACTCATCGTATACTACTCTAGGACTGGTAATACTAAGAGGTTAGCTGAAGTATTCGCCGAAGCTTTGAAGGGGGAGGGGGTGGAAGTCGATCTGAAACCTGTCTCGGGAGTTAAACCTGAAGACTTAGAAGCGTACGATGGTATAGCTATAGGTTCTCCGACGTACTATGGGCTTATGGCTTCGGAGGTTAAGAAGCTTATAGACGATTCTGTCAAGATACATGGTAGGTTGGATGGTAAGGTGGGAGCTGCATTCACATCCGCTGGAGGATATTCTACCGGAGCTGAGACAACTATACTCTCGATAATATCATCTATGCTTATCCACGGTATGATAGTTCAAGGGGACCCGGAGGATTACCACTACGGTGTAGCAGTTAAAGGTAGGGGAGGAAGATCTGATCTCGAAGCTGTGAGGCGGAAAGCTAAGAGGATGGCGGATCTAGTTAAGAGGCTTGCAAGCTAATCGTAAACTCTACACTGTATAAGACCTTACCCCTATATTTCCGGTTACCGATGATGTCGGTACATCTTTATACGTGGGGATAGTATAGATAATCT
>JAWCGL010000012.1:0-13722 GCA_038857155.1 Bathyarchaeia archaeon | reverse complement strand
GTAGACCTCGCTGTCGTAACTCTACGTAGAGCTATAAAGATTAGATCCCAGATAGCTATGCTATCCGTAGATCCGGGTAGGAAGATCCAGCTACCGTTCACTATAAGCAATCTAGGCGACGAGGCGGAGGCGATAGAGCTATCTGTGGATAAACCTAGCTCATGGCTTGTACGCATCCTACTACAGAGTCAGGAGGTTTCCAGGATCCTGCTACAACCTAACGAAGCTGCTAATCTACAGCTGGAGGTAGGTATACCCATAGATGCTTCTGGACGATACATGTTAACGTTGAAAGCTTCATCCACCATTACGTCTACGATAGAGTTCACGGTGTATGTGAACCCTCTAGTATCCCCTATACTATACTGCTCTATACCGGGTAGGGTTGCCGTACCAGGTGATACCGTTAGATTCCAGGTTAAAGTTAGGAATCCTGTGGATTCAGATCAAAGGTTTAGGGTATCCGTAGAGCCTATGATATCCGGGTGGTCTATCTCCGTTAAAACCGTGGATGGTATACCTGTATCTGAGGTAACCTTATCGGGTGGCGGATCGATAGATCTTATAGTAGATGCATCCATACCATCTACAGCTGGCGATGGCGTATACAACCTAACCCTTAGGGTAGATTCAGGTAGTATATCGGATGAGATAGGTTTAAGGATAGATGTGGAGAGGATGCCTCCATACATTAAGCTCACCGCTGCACCTCCATACATAGATGTATACTCTGGATCCGATGCACGTTTCAAGATAGTAGCTCAGAATATGGGCGGCTACGATGAGCTACTGGATCTTTCGGTCGAAGGTCTACCTAGCGGTTGGAGGTATCGATTCGAAGATTCGAGTAGACAGGAGATAACCAAGCTTTACGTCGAAGCAGGTAGATCCAGGGAGTTCTACCTAGTAGTATCGGTTCCCTCAGGTTCACCTCTAGGAGCATTAAGTCTAACAACCTATGCTAGAAGCGGCGATGTATCGGATAGGGTTGATCTAACCCTGAATATCCTAGGCTTATATAGGCTATCTATAATTACCCAGAACTTCTATACATCGCTAACGGTAGGCGGTGAAACCACTTTCACGTTAACCGTTAGAAATACAGGTAGCCAGGATGCCACTAACGTTAGACTTCTGTATTCGAGTTTACCTAGCGGGTTCAACATAGATATATCCCCTACGACTTTGAACGTTTTAAAGGTTGGTGGAGAAGCTTCGTTTTCGATACGTATCTCGACGACACCGGATGTTAACGCCGGGAACTACTATATAGATTTCAGCTTATCCTCAGATCAGGTTAGCCCGACTACGTTCACGCTTAGAGTGGAGTTATTCCATGAAACTAGCTGGCTCCTCTACGGAGGTATAGCCGTGATACTAGCTTTAACAGGTCTACTCCTCATGTATAGGAGGTTTGGTAGGAGGTGATCTTATGCCTGAATACGTTATCGAGACATACGGGTTGACGAAGATATACAGATCTGGCGGTGGTACGGTGGTAGCCGTAGATAAGCTTGATTTCACAGTCGAGAAAGCTTCCATATTCGGTTTGCTAGGTCCTAACGGTGCAGGTAAAACTACGCTATTGATGATGCTGACGGGGTTAATCCTTCCGACTAGCGGTTCTGGGAAGGTTTTAGGATACGATATAGTGAAAGAGTCCCGTGAGATACGTAGGAGAGCTGGACTCCTACCTGAGGGTTTCGGGTTATACGAGCATCTGACGGCTGAGCAGAACCTAGAGTATATAGCGGCTTTAAACGATATACCTAAGCTTGAGAGGGGGAAGCGTATCGAAGATGTGCTGACGATCGTAGGTTTATACGAGGTTAAGGATAGGAAGGTTTCAGGTTTCTCTAGAGGTATGAAGCAGAGGCTCGGTATAGCTCAAACACTGCTTAAAGACCCGGAGCTGCTCCTACTGGATGAGCCTACCGCCGGTTTGGATCCAGAGGGATCTAAAGCATTCAAAGATCTTGTATTGAAGCTGAATAGCGAGGGTAAAACTATAGTTCTAAGTACGCATCTACTATTCGAAGTCGGTCCCCTATGCAGTTCTATCGCTATAATGAATCGCGGTAGGATAGCCGTTCAGGGTAGGGTTAAAGATTTGATATCTAAGCTTATGAGCGAGGAGGGCTACAAGATATACGTAGAAGTTCGAGGTGATGCAGGAAAGCTTGCCTCAGCTCTAACCGGTATGGAGGGTGTGAGAAGTGTGAGGATAGGCGTAGATAGCCTCTATATAGATTCTACGAAGGATATCAGGGTGGAGATAGTTAAGATCGCTTCAGAGATAGGTTTCGATATATCGAGTATAAGGGTTGAAGAGCCGTCGCTAGAGGATCTATTCATAAGATATTATAGGGGGGAGGATCCCGATGCCCAGCGTATACACGGTTGCATCTAGAGAATTCTCCGATATATTGCGTAGTAAACGATTCATAATACTCGTAGCTGTATTCTCGGTTGTATTTATGGTTGGTATAGCTTCGATATACCTTACGGTCATCTCCATGGCTCAAGGTTTAGGTATAGCTATGCCTACAGGATTTCTAGGTAGAGCTGCATCTATGGTAGCATCATCTATGTCCTACTTCGCTCCGATAGTAGGTATAGCTTTAGGATGCGACGCTATATCTGGGGAGAGGGAGAGGGGTACCCTGAGGACGATCCTAGCTCAACCCATATACAGGGATACATTCATAACGGGGAAGTTCCTAGCGGCATTCCTAGCTGTATCCATAGCCGTCTCTATAGCATCCCTGGTTAACGTAGGAGGATCCATAGTAATCCTAGGCGTAACACCTACAGGCGAGGATATAGCTAGGCTAGCTCTATTCATAGCATTCGCGATACTATACGCTATAGGCTACTACGGTATAGCCATACTGTTATCCACTATAGCGAGGAGGACTACTCAAAGCGTGATAGTAAGCGTAACACTATGGGCTATATTCACGTTCGCTATACCTATAATCGCCTCCCTAGTAGCATACATGTATAGACCCATAACTGGTATAGAGATAATAGAACGCCCAGGTAGGAACGCCACTATTATAAGGCCTAGCCCGGAGGAGATGCAGCGTATAATGGAGCAGATGAGAGCTAGAGCTGCGATAACAGAAGCTATAAACAGTATAACGCCAAACTATCACTTCACAAGGATAACCCAATACATACTAGGTACATCTGGAGGCTTCGTACAGGGTCGGCTTAGTCCATCGATATCTATATATCAAGGTTTAGTATCAGCATGGCCCAATATACTAGTACTATTACTAGTAGCTTGTATGACGTTGATAGCATCGTATATGGTATTCGTAAGACAGGAAGCGAGGTAGAGGAGATTAGGACTATAAGGATGTAGAGGATTTATCTACTCCACCCTTGTTTTAGTTTCGATAAGCTCTTCATAGATCTTAATAGTCTTCTCAGCTATCCTATCCCATGTAAATTCTTCTAGAACCCTCCTCCTACCGTTTCTGCCTAGTCTCTCCGCTAGCTTAGGATCGTCCAATAGTATGTTGATACCCCAAGCTATATCCTCCGGCCTCCTAGGATCTACATGCACACCAGTCTGGCTATCACCTGACGGTACGACTATCTCCCTCATACCGCTTATACCTGCTGCACCTACTACGACTGGTTTAGCCATAGACATAGCTTCAACCGAAACTATACCGAAGGGTTCGTAGAGGCTTGGGAAGACGCATATATCGGACATAGCGTAGTGTAGTATACGTTCATCATCGCTTAGGAAATCGAACCTCAGTATGACCTTATCCTCAAGACCTAGAGACTTCGTGAGGCTTACGATGTAATCTCTAAGCTCCCCCAAACCTACTACGATAAGCTTAGCTTCAGGATGTTTAGCCGTTATATATGGCATAGCCTGTATAAGCTTATCGATACCTTTAACAGCTGTAAGCCTACCTATAAACAATATGATCTTATCATCCTCTTTAACGCCATACCTCCCCCTAAGCTTATAGACCTCATCCCTATCGATCCTCTCCGGATCGTATCTATCAGGATCGACACCGTTATATACCACCTCTACCTTATCTATAGGGAATCCTAGCGTTTCCAGTTCAGATTTCATAGCGTATGATACTGTTACTATCCTATCAGCTCCATCAGCACCCTTCCTTTCAAGCTCCATAACAGTCATAGATCCGTTACCCATAGTTCTCCCCCTCTCAGTACTGTGCACGTGGAAAACCATAGGTATTCCTAGATGCTTCTTAACGAGCAATCCTGATATAACCGAAAGCCAATCGTGAACCGATACTAAGTCTAACCTGTAGCCTTCAGATCTATGAAGATCGTTTATCAGTTTGGAAGCCGATAAGAGGTTATACAGGTATATATCTGAGAAGAACTTGAATCCTGGACCCCAATTCTTAAGCTCGGATGCTACTATATCGAACATTATACCCGTTATATCCATAAGCAACGGTCTATGAACCTCTACACCTCCTATAAGCTCCCTAGTCTTAAGCTTCCCATCGTTCAACGTGAATACGTAGACGTTATGACCCATCTTAACGTATCTACGGGTAACCTCGTACGAGTATACACCGAGCCCACCGACTATCCTAGGCGGATACTCCCATGTGAAGAACGCTATATCCATAGCCCCTAAGACTAGTAGCCACTCCTATATAAGATAATTGTAGGATTCTAGCTTAAGATAAACCTAGCCTACCTAGTACTCTGAGTAGGTATATAGCTGTGTATCATACGCCCTGATTCGTAATACTCACATATATACTTCCTTTATTCGCTATACATATTTAATATTTAAATCCTCGAAGAATATGCATAACTATGATTCTCAGTTAGAATGGCATCATCACGCTTACCTAATTATATAACGCATAGACTATGCATACTATGCGCATCCCTAGGTTTAGGATGCTGTAGTAAGTATCAACCATTCCTACTATACGCTGATGTCAAGCGTATGGTTAACCATATAGGTTCGAAGATCGTTAGGGAGCTGATCGAGTGTAGCGTAATACCTGAGGCTTATCGCGATCATCTAGAGGATCCTGATGTGAAGATGGTATACTATCGATGGGGTGGGTCATGGTATAGGATCCAGGTGAAGTTTTTAGGTGGATCCTGTATAGCTCTCAAGCATGGTTTAGGATACATACTCGGCCAGTATAGGCCTCTAGTATGTGTAGTATGGCCGTTCTGGTGGGTTGAACGCTCAAATCCGTTGGAGGAAGATTTTAAGATAGAGATTGTAGGTGAATGTACTATGGCTAAGTTATGGAGGTTTACACCTGAGAGGATAATGTTTGAACTCGATATGAACGAGGTAGAGTTGAGTAGAAATCTAAGAAACATGTATACAGCATTAAGGGAGCATAGATCGATACTTGAAGAAGCTTACAATGAAGGTATAGAGCCATCGAAGCTTCTAGAATGGCTTATAGACAGGTCTACATCTGATGTAAGGGGTGTCGTCGAATAGTGAAGGTCGCTATCCTCTATAACATGCCATCTGGTAGGCCTGATAGCCTTGAGTATATCTCTGAAGCCGGTGTCCTAGAGGAGGTTGAAGCTGTTAGGATAGCTTTGGAGAAGCTTGGGTTAGAGTACAGCGTTATCCCGCTTAAGGATGATATAATAGGCTTCGCTAGGATGGTGAGGGATTACAACCCAGATGTAGCTATAAACCTATGCGAAGGCGCCTTCGGCTATGGTATGTACGAGATGAACGTAGCAGCCCTCCTAGAGCTTCTAGGGATACCCTATACAGGATCCGATCCACTATCTCTAGCTTTAGCTAGAGATAAAAGCTTATCTAAGGATATATTCAGGGCTAGGGATATATCTACACCAAAGTATAGGGTTCTGAAGAGCTTCTCGGATTGGGATTTCAAGCTGAGCTTCCCGCTCATAGTTAAACCCGTATCTGAGGATGCTAGCATAGGCTTAACTCGTAGGAATTTTGTCAGATGCCTCGATGAGCTTAAAGATATGGTAGAGTATGTAATCGGGAGATACAATCAACCTGCGTTGGTGGAGGAGTATATCGCTGGTAGGGAGCTTAACGTAGCGTTCATAGGAGGGGATGAACCCACGATACTACCGATATCCGAAGTGGTATTCGAGTTTGAGGATGAGCCTAGGATAGTGGATTACTATGCTAAGTGGGTTAAAGGTAGCTACGAGTATGAGAGAACGAAGCCTGTATGCCCAGCTATTCTCGATGGAGAAACGAAGGCTAGGGTGGAGGCTATCGCTTTAAAGGCTTATAAAGCTTTAGGGTGCAGGGATTACGGTCGCGTAGATATAAGGCTTAGAGATGGGATACCCTATGTTCTAGAGGTTAACCCGAACCCAGATATATCGCTAGATTCAGGCTTCGTTAGAAGCTTGAACGCCTCGGGTATACGCTACGAGGATTTCATAGCTAGGATAATATCCTATGCTCTAGAGAGATCTAGGAAGCTTAACGAGGGATCTATCCTCTAACCTATCCTCCATACCATACCTCTCCAGAGCATACCATAGGATAGTGCATATAAGCTCATCGTAGCTATACCCAGCCGCTCTAGCGGCGGTAGGTAGAGCGGAGTGTGCATCTGGGTTAGGTATCAACCCTGGTAGAGGGTTAACCTCCATTATACGTGGCTCACCATACCGATCTAGCCTAACATCCATACGACATACATCCCTACATCCCAGGATCTTGAACGCTTTTAAAGCTATATCCCTAAGTTTAGCTTCCAAGTTGTACGGTATATCAGCTGGGCATCGAAGCATATCAAGAGGATTGCTAGGTGTATCCCAAACCCATTTAGCTTCATACGAATATATAGGGCTAGCCCCCTTAGGTAGCCTATCAAATAGAATCTCCACTATGGGTAGTACGATCGGATCCCTATTACCTAGGATTCCTATCGTAAACTCTCTACCAGGTAGGAACTCCTCGACTATAGCAGGCTGTTTATACGTAGATATAGCCCATGAAACCTGCCTTCTAAGAGACTCCACATCCCTGACGAGGGAAGTGCTCCTAACACCTTTACTCGACCCCTCCCTTAGAGGTTTAACTATAACTGGGAATTCTAGATCGCCTCTAAGCTTTTCTTCACTTGTTTCGAATACCTGGAATCTAGGTGATGGTAAGCCGTAGGCAGATAGTACCTGGTGGGTTAAAGCTTTATCTAAGCATATAGCGAGGGTAGCAGGTCCAGACCCGGTATACGGTATACCTAGCATCTCGAGAACAGCAGGTATATGCGACTCCCTACTCTCCCCTCTTAAACCCTCAGCTATATTGAACACTATATCAGGCTTCTCGCTCCTAAGCCATAGATACGAATCTTCATCAGCCTCCACCTTTACGACGCGGCATCCACTCTTCTCTAAAGCTCTAGCTATAGCCTCTACAGTCTCCTCATCATCATACTCTACATAGTAGTCTTCCGGTAGCCCGCCGGTGGCAGCCCTCCTTAGATTATATGTTAAGCAGACTTTTAACGACATAGCTCTAGTAACAGCCTCCCTAGGAAGCTAAGGAGGCATAACATAGGCTACATTCTCCTCTTCCTCTAGAGGAGGTTGAGGATAGACGTATATATTGCCCTCATAGTTTCTTAAGACCACTTTATCCTTCTCGAAAGCTACTATGTAATTAGGTTGGATCGGTATCTTACCCCCACCGCCTGGAGCATCTACCACGTATCTAGGTATAGCTAGACCAGACGTATAGCCTATAAGCGATTCAATTATCCTTATACCTGTCTCCACTCTAGTCCTAAAGTGTGATGCACCTCTAACTAGATCCATCTGGAACAGGTAGTATGGTCTGACACGTATCTTCAGCAGCTTATGTAATAATTCCTTCATAACTTTAGGATCGTCGTTCACACCTTTCAGTAGCACGGATTGATTACCGAGCGGTATACCTGCATCCGCTAGGAGTCCACATGCTCTCCCACTCTCCTCCGTCACCTCTCTCGGATGATTGAAGTGTACGTTCACATATAACGGGTGATACCTCCTCAAGATACCGCATAGCTTAGGTGTTATCCTCTGCGGTAGTGTACACGGCATCCTAGATCCTATCCTTATAATCTCTACGTGAGGTATAGCTCTAACCTTACCGAGTATACGATCTAAGGTTTCATCTGGAAGCATAAAGGGATCCCCACCAGAGAGCAGTACATCCCTTATAGACGGGTTACCCTTGATATACTCTATTTGCTTAGCCCATTCATCTATAGATAGCCTAGTAGGGGATCTTCCGACCATCCTCTTCCTAGTACAGAATCTACAGTATGTAGCACATACTGTAGATACACACATAAGAACCCTATCGGGGTATCTATGAACTAAACCTGGTACAGGACTATCCCCCTCCTCGTTCAACGGATCCTCAAACCCGTAGGGATCTGTAAGCTCTAACGGGCTAGGTATACATTGCATCCATATAGGATCCCCGATATCCTCTATAAGGTTGAAGTAGTATCTCGAAACCCTCATCGGGTAGACGGATGCGACGGCTTTAAGAGGCTCCACATCGATCTTAAACCTCTCCGTTATCTGCTCTGGTCTCGTGATTAAGTCTCTAAGAAGAAGTCTCCAATCCTCTTCGATCACTCCCCCTCTCCAGCCCTCCCTCTAAAACCGAGGATCGAAAATCTATATCTAGATATAAGCTTTTCTATAACGTCTATCTAACCTCTTTAGCATAACAGATACCAGAACGCCTATCGTTTAATAATGGATAGCCATTCTGCATCCTAACTACGTTAAGCATATACATAGCATGTTTATGCGATCTTTGAATTCATCGAAAATCGTAAATGGAGCCATGCTACGGCTGCCCCTCGATCGCCGCGTATATCTGCATCCCTTACTTTGGATCTAATGAACAAAAGCTTTTATCATCGGCTTCTCGACTTTTAGGAGTATAGGTGCAACCCCCTGTGAGTTATGAGCTATTAAATGAGGAGAGCTTTATCGTTTCTAAGAGATGCGCAGATCGATTATGAGCATGGCGATTATGACCTAGCTCTATTCCATATCGAGCAGTTTATCTAACTCTATTCAAAGTATCTACTATACAGGAGGATGGGTGATTACCCGAAGATGCGCTCCATAATCAGGCTGCTTAAAGACCTCGTGAAAGTTTATGAAGCTAGGGATCTGGACGAGTTTCTGAATAGGAATCTTGAGGCTTTATACCTACTCGAGGAGGCATACATTTCATCGCGTTATCTACCTAGAGAATACGATGTAGATATAGCGGCTAGAATCTTAAAGTTGAGTAGAGAAATCCTCGAGGTGTTCAGATGCCTGGAGTTACGCTAGTAGATTTAGAGCTTGAATATCTTAGGATTAGGTGTTTATACGTCGATGACGTAGAGGGCTATCTGAGGAGGATTAAGGATGTATGTAGGAGTTTTGATCCAAACTGTAGGCTTATAGTTTTCGGAAGCTATGTTCGCGGCGGTATGAGGGTCGATAGCGATATAGATGTGCTGCTAATCACCGATCGAGCATACGACCCTTCGTATAGAGGGCGGATACGCGTGGAGATAGCTAGGGAGATAGGTTTGATAACTCCTTTCGAGATGCACATCGTAACCGTAGAGGAATGCGAGGAGTGGTATAGGAAGTTTATAGATGTCTACCATGAAGTATAGATGACATTATTAGCTTAAGATTAGATATAGAGTATTTTAATTTTAGCCGAGAAATCTTCTGATCATAGCTGCTTTGACTAGGTAGTCTTCAGAATCCTTCCTACCTAGGAGGAATGCTACTAGGAAGTTGTTAACCGTGTTCAGGTATAGCTTATCCTCTAGGCTTCTTGCTCCAAGCTTTATACCTAGAGCTTCTGCTTCGGATAGATCCTCCATATACATGTTCAACGTATCGTTAGATACGTATCCGCTATGCTCTCTCAGAAGATCTATATTCTCTATGTTTAGGTGGCGTGCAGCATAGCTTAGATCGACATCTATCTTAACATATAGGTCTCTTACGATATCCCATTCACGCTCAGTCAACTCGGCTAGAGATGAAAGGCCTATAAACTCCGGTGGCATACCTAAGCTGTAGAGCGCCGATACATACGGTATAGCTCTAGGAAGCTTAACAGAACCTACGCTTCTACTGTAACCGTACAAGCCTATATGCAGCCTTCTAGCCCTCCTAGCCGGGACTAGAGACGCCACCTCGTTTACGAGCCCGGCTAGTTTAACAACCTCCCTCTGATACCTATCTATCAGCTTATCCAACGCTGATAGTATAGTATCCATATTCGCCTCGATGTAGCCTGTCAGATCCTCTAGATAGCTGGATTCATCCCTCCTTAGAGCTGTACCGATATACTCTACGGCTTTCGTCACTATGCTTATAGGATTATCATATTTGAACGAGGATTGCACGGTTACAGTCCTATAACCCCTATACTCTTCGAGGGCATTCTCTATGTTCTGCGGGGATATATTGCCTCTGAAGGGTGGTGGACCGCCACCTATTATCGGGTATATATCCACCCTATACTTCTCCGATAGTCTGCAGATCTTAGCTAACGCTATCTTCGCTAGTATAGTCGCCGGTATCAACCCGTAGTTTAGAGCTGGATCGGATCTAGCTATGAATACTCTTAGATACCTAGGTTTAACCTTAACGATGTATTCCCCGATTATGGTATCTAGCTTAAGTATACTACCCATATCCTCTAAGAGGGGTATAACCTCTATAGTTTCAGGCTTCGTAGAACCTATTATATCAGATAGAATTGTATCGTCAAACAACTTGATGGAGTCTCTACTAGCTATCAAGCTACGGTAAGCTTCGTAGACGGTCAATATATATCTAGACGAAGTCGTTAGAGGTAGTATAACTTCGAATACCGGTGGAATATCCACCTTACATATCGTATTAACATAGTCGTGGAATCTAGGGATCGTTTCGAGACATTCTATAAAGCTCTTCCTCTCGATCGTTTCTACGAACGGATTGGGAAGTCTATAGGTTAGGAAGAATTCTTCGCCAAGCCTATGTTCTACGAAGAAATCCCTATCGATCAGCAGCAGTTTACGTACTACATGGATATCAGCATCCTTCCCCTCCCAATCCCACATCTGCTCATCTATGTTAAGCTTCCTGAAGGCATAGTATGCCTCATACACTTCATCATCTCCATCAAGGATATCCGTACCGCGAAGCCATGGAGGCGTGAAAACGTTATCAGGATGTTGCGTAGACATCGTCGCCGGTATCTTCCTATAAACCTGCGGCATCTAACCCTCTAGCAATCAGATCTAACCTAGGATATAAGGGTTAACGTGAATCTTCTACGTAGCTAAGCTTCCTCAGCTTTACAGCTAGTATACAATCCTTATGCCCATACATGGATGATCTATAGTACACAAGGTATGAATGATATGACGCGCAGTACTAAGCTATGCTATTCGATAATGTTTAAATTTGAGAATTCTATCCTTCCTATCGATATCTGAGGGTTGGATAGGGTTGAGCGGGGAATCTAGGAAGGAAGCGAAAGAGAGGTGGGGTATAGCTAACATATACAGCTCATCGAATAACACGATAGTCCATATAACAGATCTTACAGGTAAAGAGACTATAGCTATGGGTATCGGAGGTATGTTTGTTAAAGCTGATAGGCTTGGAGGATCACCGTATGCCGCTATAAGAGCTGCTACGCATGCAGCTACGATAGCTAGGGATAAAGGTATAACCGCTCTACATATAAAGGTTAGAGCTCCCGGCGGGGTTAAATCTAAGACCCCTGGACCTGGAGCTATGCATGCTATAAGGGTTCTCGCAAGATCAGGCTTCAAGATAGGACGTATCGAGGATGTAACGCCTATACCGCATGATGGCACTAGACGGCCGGGCGGTAGGAGGGGTAGAAGAGTCTAGCAATCCTAAGCTGCTGTAGCTATGATTCTTCTAGTAGGATGGCTTGGATCGATATAGGGGCTTCCATAGGCATACCTTACCAGTTCTTCTTCACCTCTTCTAACAATGTATGATGGTATCCTGGTAATCTTATCTCCTACGGCTATATGCCCATGAACTATCATCTGTCTAGCTTGCAGTAGGCTTTTAGCTAGCCCCAGTTTGTAGACCATAGTCTGCAGCCTTCTATCGAGCAGATCTTCCACTCTGAGATCCAGTATCCTATCTAGATCGACATCCCTCGGTAGTATACCCATCCTATACAGTTTATCTATGAGTATCCTAGCTTCTTTCTCCCTAGCCTCAGGTGGTAATGCTAGTAGAGTCCTCGCTCTATGCCTAAACTTCGATAGCATAGTCTGATACTTCCACAGCTCCCTCTTATTCCTAAGCCCATACTCACCTATCAGTCTAAGCTCCTCTCGAAGCCTAGCCATATCCCAAGGTCTACGTGGAGTCTCATACTTCCTCCTCTGCCTCTTAGGATCACCCATAACTACCTCTTCCTCCTAACCACACCTACAGCCCTACCCTTCCTACCTGTAGTCCTAGTCTTCTGCCCTCTAACCTTCAACCCTAACGAATGCCTTATACCCCTCCAGCATCTAATCTCCTTCATAAAATCTATATCCATCCTCCCTCTAAGCTCCCATTCACCGCCTATGAAAAGCTCACCCCTACCAGTCTCAGGAGACCTCTGCCTATTCAAAAGGAAACCTCTTATACCGTAATCCCAAGGCCTCCTAAACACATCCTCCACACGTTTAACCTCATCATCGGTTAGGAAGCCTATCCTCCTATCAGGGTTTACCCCAGCTACATGAGCTATAACATAGCCAAGCCTAACACCTATACCCTTAATCGAAGCTAGACCATAAGGTAGCTTAAGAGACCCATCCACATCATGACCAGCTATACGAACGATAGGCCTATACTCCCTACCACTCAAACCCTACAACAAACCCTATAACGCATATATTTAAACATTCACGAAGCAGACATAACGTTTAAAAACCAGACGGCCAATCTAAAATCAGAAGTAGATGCCGCCGTAGCTCAGCCAGGTAGAGCAGCGGGCTGTTAACCCGTTGGTCGTCGGTTCGAATCCGACCGGCGGCGCTTCTCCATGAATCTGGAATAAACCGGCGACTTCTACCTCCTCTTTCTGAATATCTCGGCACTGTCGATATCGCATACATAATCGAAACTAGCTTCTACGAGGAGCCTCGCTCTAGACTCGCTTTCCTCTTTACCCTTCAGAACCCCAATATATTTGTCTAGGTACTTTCTTCCAGCACCCCCAAAGCTATTCTTTAAGTCCGATAAGACCTCCATGTTCCATTCCCTGTAGTCCCAGGAGCTGTCAGCCGAGATCATGAGGATAACGCTTCCATCCTTAATGTTTCCGGCTTCAACCTCCTCTTTCGCAGCTGCGAAGACTACCCTCAGGATTATGCCTCCTACTCTTTACTGCCAATGGGGGGAGACTACCGAGAAGAGGGGATTTCTCCATCATTTAAATGCTCGAATTCGACCACTACGCTACACCGTGATTCGGGGTAAACTAGCTCCGTCTTTCTGTTCTAAAACCTGAGATGAGAGAGCTTAACGATAAAATCTAACTAGCAATATATAGTCTAACTTCTACGTTATACCTAAGGAGGGGGGTGGAATCAGGCGTTTCAGCTACTATATCGATTAAAGCGAGCAGATTCGACATCTGTCTAGCAGCAGTTGAAGCTGGTTGATAAACTA
>JAWCGL010000011.1:0-13770 GCA_038857155.1 Bathyarchaeia archaeon | reverse complement strand
TTCGATATGATTCTAGCATACATATCCTCTTCTCGTCTAAACCTAAAGCTTCCTCAAAACTATGAATAATCCTAGCGGTAACTATCCATGCATGCATCGGTTTAGGATCTATACATACAATTTCATCTAATAGTTTCAACGTATCCTCGGAGAACTCTCCATGAGGGAACCCCCCTACAACTATAGCCGGCCTCCTATACCCTATAAGCCTAGATGCTAGCCTAGCTATAGTTTCAGGTTTACCCTTCTCAGATAAACCTACGACGATATCTGGTTTAACCTCATCGATAAGTATTTCGAGCGTTTCATGATGGAGATCCAATAAAGGTTTCTCCGAACCTGGAGGTACTCTACCATGCTTGAATAACTGTCTCATTATACCTTGAAATCTAAGATTATTTTTAGGTATCCTAACCTCAGGGTCTATATGTATTACGTTATTACCGTATGCATGTACATGAACCTCTAACATACCCTCCCAACATAGAGGTGTCTCTAATGCTGAAAGGAGTATATAGTGGACTATATCTGGCCTACCACGTTTCTCAGAATCCTTCAACTTAAACATAGCATGGTGATGGTAGCTTCTATCCAATATCACATAGTCTATATCAACCCCGATCTTCCTAGCATACCGTTTTATATCAACGTGATCTTTAAGCTCGTCAGGAATAGGCTCTAAAGCTGATTCAGCAGATATGAATATAAGCTTCTCGAAAGCCACGGTATATATCCTAGCTCACACTCCTAAATATCTTTTCTAGACTTATAGAGAGCTTTCTGGGTTAGTAGAGTTTTTATAAATGTTTGGATCTATACATGCTCGATGCATACGACATTCACTACACTTTCCACCTGTACGGCTTCTAAGAGGGTTAGAATAAGATGCTACGATAGAGGATCGGCGATATCGTTGGTTTGGTGGGGTAGTTGAGGGGTAGAAGGGGGATTGCTCTAGAACGTATAGAAAGATTGTTTGAACTAGCGTTAAAATATTTTGAGAAGAACCCTGAGATAGCTGACAGATACGTGGAGGTGGCTCGAAGAATATCTATGAAAGCAAAGGTTAGGATTCCAAAAACATATAAAAGGTACTTTGTATGTAGAGGATGTAAACGTTTAATGGTGCCAGGATATACATGCCGTATAAGAATACGTTCGGAGGGGAGTCCTAGAATCATTATAACATGCCTTAGATGCGGTGCTATCAAAAGGATACCTATAAGATAGCAGCATAACCGTTAGAGTAGAGATTATCTTTAACCGAATAACGCGGCTAAACCTTCTAGAGCTCCTTCCTCCTCTTCCTTTTTCTCTTCCTCCTTCTTCGCTTCTATAGCTTTAGATTCTTCTTTACCAATAGCGATCGAAGCGGGAGCGGATACAGCTACACCTGCAGACTTTATAACCTCTCCTAGATCCACTCCCGATAGAGCTGCTACCAGCGATTTAATCCTAGCTTCATCTGGTGTTAGGGATGCTGCGTTCAACACCCTTTTCAAGTTTTCCTCATCTATTTTCTGTCCCGAATGATAGAGTAGTAGAGCCGCATATATATACTCCAGATACGACCACCTCCTATCCGAATAGGGCAGCTAACCCCTCCAACCCTTCCTCCTTCTCCCCCTCTTCACTAGGTTTCTCCCCCTCTTTTAAAGTTTCTCTTCCCTTAATCCTCTCTTCGACTATCGGGTATAGAATGCTAGCGGCTACTACAGCTTTCACTATACTGCTTACGATTACCTCAGGTATGGGTAGAGCTATACTCGAAGCTAGCGATAAAGCCGTGTTATAAGCCTGTAAGATTAACGTTGGTAGAACCTCTACAGTCGGATACTGTATGTTAACCGCTAAGTTAAAAGCCGATGTTACTGCATCTTTCAGCTTTCCTCTATATTCCTCTATATCGATCTTAAGCAGGTCTTCAGGTATGAATACTCCGTCAGTTAAGGCTCCCTTAGGATTAAGCCATATAGTTATAGGCTTCATACCGAGCCTAGATAGAATATTCGCAACTTCTAACGATATTTTCTCACCTTTACGCGCTACAACCTTACTCCGAACTACATTTATAGTACCCTTAACTATCCTGGTCTCTATCCCTAGCTGACTAAAATCGCTTATCGCAGGCCCTGGTGGAATACCTGTATCCCCTTCAGGTATTACTATATCCTCTGGAGCTATATCTCCAGGTGATGGTGCTACCGCAATCTTACTTCCATATAGATCTAGATAGACTTTGAATGGATTCTCTTTAGTAAATATCAATATATTCTCACCAGTCAATATCGATTTAAAATTCTCGACGCATATATTTTTACCATAAACTTCTTCTAAAGCTTTTCCAAATAATGTATTTTTCGCTACTTTGAAAAGGATCCTACCTCTAAACTTATTTCTCAAAATATGTAGATAATTAGCGTTAACCTTATATAATCTAGCTATGATTACCGTAGGATAACCTGATAAGAGATTCTTTAACTCATATAGTTGCTCTTCCTTCTCCCTCCTTTTAGCAGATAACTTCAAAGTGGACATAAATCTAACCCCCACCTAAACTTACCTTAATAGCTGGAGTCATAGTACCTTTCACATATATGCTCTCGATACTCTCTACACCCTTAGGCATCCTACTGATGATCTTAGATAGGGCCGTCTCCATGTTTTCCACTATCTCATCTATCCTCATACCTTCGACGCCAACTCTACATTTAACCTGAGGGTTAGCTCTAACTCTAATCCTTACACTATTTCTAAGAGATTTTATAACATCCTCAAGGGGTGTGGTTAAAGTGATAGGTGTAGGCATCTTTCCTCTTGGACCTAGAAACGCACCTAGATATCTACCTATGAGGCCCATATACTGGGCTTCAGCTAGGAAGAAATCATATTCATTAGCTAACTTCTTTCCTCTCCTCCTATCGCTGCCATATAATGCGAGGTCATTGGGATCTATAAGTAAGTCTACGCCTATATTTTTAGCTTGAGAAGCTAGAGCACCTGAAGCTATTATGCATATCTTAGCAGGCTTCCCAGAACCATACGGTAGGCTTATAATATCTACGAATCTATTCTCAGGCTTCTTCAGATCTATATCTCTAAGATTTACTATGAGCTCTATCGACTGCTTGAATTTACGAGGATTCTCCTCTATAAGCCTGAGAGCTTCCTCTACCCCCTTCCTCAATATATCACGCCGCATCTTAGTGATACTCATCGATTAATCCCCAACCGGCTTATTCATATGGAGTACTATAATCCTTAATAAACTTTCCACCTCATGTGTTCCGTTAATATTTATATATAAGTTAGAGTGAGTCTAACTTATGCTTACATACCTCGAATCGAGGTATCTTCTAGCCATATATAGGGAAGGATCCATCTCAGAGCATGTTAAACCGTCGAAGATAGCAGAGTTGTTTAACGTAAAGACACCTACATCCATATCGATCCTTCAAGGTCTTGTTTTGAAGGGATATATCATATATACGCCTAGGGTTGGTGTTAAGCTAACGACCGAGGGCTCTAGTTATGTAATGAGTCTTCTACATAAGCATAGAGTTTTAGAGTGCTTCCTCCATGATATCTTAGGTTTCACTAGAGAGGAGGCTCATGAAGAATCTTCGAAGATAGATTTCTTCATCTCAAATAAATTTTCAGAATCGTTATGCAGGCTATTGAATATACCTGAGTATTGTCCATGCGGTTTCAGAATTCCTCATAGACATTAGGGGGAGATGCAGTGCGTGTAATAATACCGTTAATCCTGCTTACATTGCTCATTAATATGTTTGGTATATCTCTATTATCGGCTCACGATAGGATTAGGGTTGCCACTACTATAGAGCCTTTAGCGTTAATAGTTAAGGATATCGGAGGAGACAGAATAGACGTGTGTACGATAGTACCAGCATATATGGATCCACATGTATACACACCTAAACCTGAAGATAGGATTCTCGTAGAGAGCTCCCATATATTTGTATGCGTAGGTAGGGAGGAGTTTCTAGGATACTTCGAAGAAGTTTCAGCTATCAAGCTTGGATGGGATAAATGGAGCCGTAGCATGTATATACCTAATGGGAACCCGCATTATGTGTGGCTCTTCCCACCGAATACTG
The DNA here is from genome assembly GCA_038857155.1 of Bathyarchaeia archaeon. Lineage (GTDB taxonomy): Archaea > Thermoproteota > CALKCG01 > B24 > DRYS01 > DRYS01. The sequence goes on along the minus strand of JAWCGL010000011.1, from coordinate 9,649 downwards.
TTATCATAGCTGAAGCTATCTATACGATACTATCGAATATAGATCCCGGTGGGAGAAGCTACTATACTTATAGATTTGAACGTTTTAAACAAGGTCTCGTAGATATAGCTAGATGGGTGGAGACCTGTAAAAGGATCTATAGGTTAAGCGAGGTTAAAGTAGCTTTAGCTGGATCGCATATGGAGCCGTTACTGGAGTATCTAGGTATAGAGGTTACAGGTATACTTATGAAAGGCGAGAAGATAGTAGCACCTAGAGATATCGCTGAATTTAGAGATTCAGCTAAATCCTCAGATATTATACTTGTTCATCTACTCGAATATGAGCTTGATGAAGGTAGGATCGCAGATGAAGTCTCTAAGGAGACTGGGGTTCCAGTCGTAGTGTTTAACCCGTTACCAGTCGGATATGAGGATAGCTATATCGAATATATGAAGATAGTGTCATACGGGTTATTGGTATCTTTAGCTAACATGAAGCTAGGATATCAAAACCGAACGGCATCGCCGATGCTGTGTATAGTAGCCGTAGCACCGCTCATGGTGACTTCCATCCTCCTATTATTCCTACTACATAGGAGGTATAGGAGGTAGTTTTATGGAGCCTTTCATAGAGTTTATAGATGTGAATCTAGAGTTTAATGGTAAACCTATACTTTCAGGTATAAGCTTTAAGGTGTGGAAGCCTGAACTTGTACTAATCCTAGGTCCAAACGGAGCTGGTAAAACTACACTTTTAAGGCTAATCATAGGCATATTGAAGCCTTCTTCAGGCTTCGTACGGGTACTAGGTAGAGATCCTCATAGAGATAGATCGACTAGAAGGCTTATAGGCTATGTCCCTCAGAGGGAGAGAATCGACCCTAGTATGCCTATGCTCGTCAAAGATGTAATCCTCATGGGGAGGCTTCTCTCGAAATCACTTCCCAGGATCGTTACGTATAGAGATGAAGAGGAGGCGTTAAGTATCGCCTCTAAGCTTGGTATAGAAGATTTATGGCATGAATCATACTCACATCTATCTGGTGGAGAGCAGCAGAGAGTGTTGATAGCTAGAGCGCTAGCTTCGGATCCTAAGATACTCCTACTAGATGAGCCTTTTTCAGCTATAGATACATCTTCTATGAAGCATATAGTCGATATAGTGTATGAAGAGTATCGTAGGGGAGTATGTATGATGGTTGTTCTCCATGACGCGACACCCCTGATAGATCACGCTACCAAGATCCTCCTCCTCAATAAACGTCTGATAGCGTTCGGTGATCCAGATACTACGTTAAGGGAGGATCTACTCAGAGAGACATATATGCGTACGGTACATTTCTATGTGAGAGATGGAACAAGATTTATAGGAGGTGTAGATTCACATGCTTGATATCCTATCCCCGCTAGTGGTTAAAGCTCTCGTAGCGACGATAGTAGCCAGCATAGTCTCTGCGAGTATAAGTGTTCATGTAGTATTGAGGGGTCTATCGGCGTTAGGCGCAGCTCTAGCTCATGCAGCTTTAGCCGGTGCTACGTTAGCTTTAATCCTAGGCATTAACCCAACTTTAGGTGCTTTGATAGCGAGTGTGATATTTGCGGTTTTATCGGGGTATAGCGAAGAGAAGATAGGGGTAAGGAGCGATATGGTTATAGGCATGATCTTCGGATCGTCTACAGCTATAGCAGTTTTAGCTATAGCTCTCAGTAGCCCATATATATCGTCGGCATGGCGTTTCCTAGTAGGAGATGTACTAGGTATAACGGATTATGAGCTTATAGAGCTTACATCTATAGGCATAGCGACTACGATCATACTGATAGTATTTCATGGAGAGTTGAAGTATACGTTATTCGACCCAGAATCCGCCGAGGCATACGGTCTAAATACAAGGTTCTATAGATACCTAGTACTATTGTTAGCATCCCTTTGCACGGTAGTGAATCTTAGAGTTGTAGGTTCACTACTAACAGAGCTTCTTATAGCTGCCCCAGCTGTAATCGCTTATGAATTCGCCCATAACTTCGAGAAACTTAGAAATCAAGCTATAGCTGTGACATTCCTCTCATCCATAGCGGGTTTCATAGCCGCGATCATATCAAATTTACCTATAAGCGGAGTAATAGGCGTAACCATGCTCCTTATATATATCGCAGCATCCATTCTATCGGTGAAGCGGAGAAGATGTAGATCGAGAGTCTGTATAAGATGCGTTAAAGAAGCCTTCAGGGAATAGGGAAGACTACACGGTATAACTATACCATCATCTTAACTTTATCGAGGGGCCTTATCTTTAAGACATCAGGATTAGCTAAAGCCGGAGGCATCTCTCCTTTTAACACCGCTATAAGATTCTTAGCAGCCATTTCAGCCATACTAGATCTAGCCTCCTCAGAGGCGCTAGCTATATGCGGTGCAGCTACCAGGTTATCGAGCGTTAACAGAGGGTTATCTTTAGGTGTGGGTTCCTGTTCCCATACATCTATACCCGCAGCTCTTATCCACCTTTCCCTCAACGCTATGTATAAAGCTTTCTCATCTACTACAGGTCCTCTAGATGTATTAATCAGTATCGCGGTAGGTTTCATCATCCTAAGCTCTCTCTCGCCTATAAGATGATATGTATCCTTAGTTAGCGGTACATGTATACTTACGAAATCCGCGCTCCTCAAAACATCCTCCAGGCTTCTATACTCTACCCCCAGTTTAGCCTCCTCATCTGGAGGTATCCTATACACGTCATAGTATATAACCTTCATATCGAATCCTTTAGCCCTCTCAGCTACGGCTCTACCTATCCTACCCAACCCTATTATACCTAGAGTCTTACCGTACACATCTACTCCTAGGAGCATGAATGGATTCCAAGGCTTATCCCATCTACCCTCCTTAACATATCTATCAGCCTCACATATTCTCCTAGCAGCCGCTAGCATTAGTGTCCAAGCGAAATCTGCCGTAGCATTCGTAAGCACTCCTGGGGTGTAGCAGACGTAGATCCCTCTCTCCGTCGCAGCCACTACATCTATATGATCGTAGCCTACGCTGTATGTACTTATAACTTTAAGGTTAGGAGCTGCATCCATAACCTCAGCGTCTACCTTATCTGTTAGCAGGCATAGAAGGCCATCTTTATCCCTTACCTTCTCCAATAGGACAGCTCTCGGTGGAGGATAGTCTACATCAGGCCATATCTCATAATCACAGTATTCACTTATGATCTCCAAGCCCGGTGACAGAATCCTTCTAGTCACATATACTTTAGGTCTAACCATAACACCACCTGATTACAATGCGTAGCCACTCTAGCTAAAAATCTTATTACGTATAAAAGTGGGGGGGTTGGATAAGAGTTTAGCCTAGATGGAGCTCCTTCGCCATCTCTCTAGCTATATTCACTGCTTTCTCTCTGAATACTAGGTATGACTGCTTGAATCCCCTCATAGTCTTATAGGTTGATCCGAAGCCACTCCACTCCTCTGGGAGTAACCCTCTCTCACCTATCCCAGATACATCTACACCAACTTCTTCGAACTTCTTCTTGAGTTGAGGTGTTAACTCGAACGCCTTGATGAAATCATCCCATCTCATAAGCCATTCTACGATCTTCCTATCATGCTCCTTAAGTATAGAATACTTATACTCCTCTAGCTTGAAGGAGGGGCTACTGGTAACTTTCACGACAGCCATCTGCTGATCTGGAAACTCCGTATTAGTCATATTATTACCAGCTAGCGTTAGTAATGTCTCATCAGACTTCCTCTTAGAAGCAGGTAGAACGTCTATGACATCCATTATTTCGGCTGCTTGCTCAACTGTAAGCCCATGCTTAGATATGAGATAGCCTATCCACTTACGTTTATTCTCCCTACTAAAGAATAAGCTCCAAACTCTCTGACTTACAAGTATACCTCCATAACCGACGTTTTTCTCAGCTTCTTCAAGCATCTTCTTAGCTTCTTCGATACTACACTCTAGAGCGCCATACTTAACTAGGAATTCCGCGAATCCATCCTTATGTAGCGGACGTAGATTGGCTCTAGAGCATAGAAGCTCGATCTTCTCATCTATCGTAGTAGCTTCGAGATTGTAACCCCATCCGGTAGCCCCGATCCACCTACCATCAGGCTCCATCCTTATAGACGCTTTAATCATGGATGCGAGAACCCTTAGGGCTTCCTCCCTCTCCTCATCATCTCTAAGCTTAGCTAGAGCTTTCTTCACAAGTGAAGCCGCTACATACTCCCTCATATGATCGTCGAGTCTTCCACCCATAGTCGTCTCATAACATCTAGTGATCCTTATACCACGCTTAACAGCTTCGAGCATACCTTCGATCTTGGCTATTATCAACGTGGCTTCCTGCGCCACAGTAAACGTTACGGTGTTATTCGTACCTATACCGCGAGATTCAAGCTCCCGGGTAATATCTATCGCAGCGGGAGAGCTACCTGCAACCTTGAAAACTATATTAGGTCTACCACGTTCAAGCTTAGCTGTATAGCCCCATAAAAGATATGCATCATACCTCTTGAAATAGTTTTGAGCAGCTGTATATATTTTAAATGCATCATTCAAGCTTCCCTCGACGCTATCCGCTACATTCGGGTTTAACTGATAGCTTATCATACCATCTCTATAATTCCTCAGAAAGAAGATAGGTCTGAAAACTTCCATGTTGGGCCATAGAGCTACCATAGTCGCTCTCATAGCTAGCTCATCACTGTATCTATCCGGGTCTTTAAGCCATTCAGGATTAATCTTAGTAACCTCCTCCTTCAATACTTTACGGAATATATCCCATAACGATGGGTCATCATCATAAGCTATAGCTGCTAAAGTCGGGTTCGTAGATACCTGGACATAGCCAAGCCTCCTAAGCCATCTTAAACCTAGAGCATAATCGTTACCAAACCTACACATCCCAAGCCTACTGATCCTATAGTAGATATTACTCTCTATCTCCTCCTTCATAGCTTTAAGGAAGCTTACAGTCCAGCATTTCGGATCAAGGCGAGCTTCGGTAGATCTCCCTATAACCGCAACCATACCTTCAGCTCTCGGGTTGCTAGCCATAACCTTCTTCATATCGCTTACCAGTATTCTGACGACTGCTTCAGCTATAGGAGCTCTACCCCTATTCTCTCTCCTCTCTATACACTCCCATCTATCCGACGCATTCTCTATGTACTGAATACTGGTATTCACCTCGCTATCTGAGAACCCGGCTAGTATCCTCTCATATCCGAATAGATTCAACGCAATCTCTATCAGCAAATGGTAAGCTCGAGCTCTCTTCACGATAGCATCCTTATCGCCTAAAACTACTGAGCCTTCGAACACTAGATCCAGCTGTCTAATCAGATCGCCGATAATCCTACTCAGCTCACCTCTAAGCTCAGGGCTAAGGAGATGATCTGCAGCTAGTTCAGGATACCCTCTTAAGGCTGTTTTCACTACATGATCTACGTGATCTAAGCTTCACATTCCATGCTAATTCACCGAGTCTTCAATAAGACTTGAAGACAGATATATATTACCTTTTCTATATAGCGTTAGATCGAACGCTAGACTAAAGACTGAAACACATATTCGGTTAAATACTTTAGTGAGGTATAGTGGATATAGGTGCGTGGCGATCTAGATGAAAGCTGCACGTATAAATGCCCCGTTCTCTCTGAAGATAGACGATATCGATCGGCCGAGTATAGGTTCGGAGGATGTATTGATCAGAGTTGAGGCGTGCGGTGTATGCGGTACAGATATCCATATCTACGAGGGGAAAGCTGGGATAGCTAGATATCCTATAATCCCTGGACACGAATTCTCAGGTACGATAGCAGATGTAGGTGTAGAAGCATCTAGACATGTATCTATAGGTGATCGCGTAGTAGCCGATCCTACAGTGGTATGCGGTCGATGCATCTTCTGTAGATCTGGTAGGATGCACCTATGCTTGGAATGGTCTCCTATAGGAGTAGCTAGGGATGGAGCTTTCGCTGAGTATGTCAAGGTGCCGGTGCATCTAGTCTATAAGATTTCAGATAGGGTATCTTTCGAAGAAGCTGTTTTAACGGAGCCTCTAAGCTGCTGTATACATGGCTGGGATAGGCTCTCGCCAAAACCAGGTTTTACAACAGCTATAATAGGAGCTGGACCTATAGGCCTAATACATGTACAGTTAGCTAGATTGTCAGGTGCTTCGCTCATAATAGTCTCGGAGCCCATGAGAGCGAGGAGAATCCTAGCGGAGAAGTTTGGAGCAGATGTGGTTTTAGATCCTTTCGAGGAGGATCTATATGAGGTCGTACGTAGAGAGACATCTAGTATAGGGGTGGATATAGTCGTAGAAGCCGTGGGAGGAGCTAGATATTTCGAGGAATCTTTAAAAATAGTCAGCCGAGGGGGGAAGATTCTCGTATTCGGTGTAGCTCCTGAGGAGGACAAAGCATACTTAAGCCCATATAGCTTGTATAGGAGCGAGTTAACTATACTTGGAAGTTTCATAAACCCATACTCTATGGATAGAGCTATATCTATGATAGCTTCGAAGAGGATCGATGTAGGGAGCTTAATATCGCATGTGATACCTCTAAACAGGCTTGAGCAAGCTTTAAGGAGGGAGCTTAAAGATTCGGTTAAAGTTATAGTTAAACCTTAAGGTTTATCTCCGTCGATCCAAATTCTACTTTGTAGAGCGATCTATGTATATAGTCGATAGCGACGGAAGGATATATGGATGTAAGATTGTGAACGATCCGAAGATTATGAAAACGTTAAGCACGAAAGTATCTTTCAGGATACTTGAAGAACTATCGATTAAGCCATCCACTCTATCAGAGTTAAGCAGTTGTTTATCCTTAACTATGCAGAGGCTATCTTACCATCTAAAACACCTTGTAGAATCAGGCTTAGTAGAGTACACATTAGAGGATGTAGGTGGCCGTAAATGTAAAGTGTACTGGTTGAGACATTCAGGTATCCTAATACTACCACCAGGAGTGAAGCCTATAGGTAGGCTATCTTTCTCGAAGATCGAAGCTATACCAGCGTTATATCCGTTCATCGAAAACGGGTTATTCAACGCTCTCATAGTTATAGGCAGTCCAGATCCGCATGGACGATACGGGTATGCCGCTTCAGACGGTTATTCAGCTATAGATCTCGCGCTCTTCCTAGGATCGTTCGTAAATAGGAGTGTAGATGTAGCGTACAAGCTTGATACGCAAGTTACGGCTACAGATAGAACTGGCAACCTGATACTGGTCGGAGGACCTAAATCTAATATGCTGACGGATGAGGTTAACCGTTTCTTACCGATATCGTTCGAATATTCGGAGGATCTGAAAGATTGGACTATATACTCTCCGTTATCTGGTAGACGCTATCTTGAAAAGCATATAGGGCTTGTAGCTAGGGTAGAGAACCCCTTCTCGACTGGTAAAGTTGTATTAGTCTTAGCTGGTAAAGGGTTTAGAGGGACTAGAGCGGCTATAGTAGGTTTCATAAAGTATCCTGATAAAATCTTAGAGGGTAATATGTATGATTATAGAGTTAAATGTAGAATTGTACGAGGTTTAGATGTAGATTCAGATGGCATAATAGATGATGTAGAGTTTGTAGAGTAGGTTTCTTGGAGGTGTATCGTTGTCTACAATCATATTCTTGCCAGATGGAATAAGGATAAAGGTAGATATAGGATCTACATTACTTGAAGCTTCGAGTAAAGCATCGATACAGCTTCCAGCTATCTGCGGGGGTAAGGGTATCTGCGGCAAGTGTAGGGTTAGAGTGGTTAGAGGCGATCTAACGCCTCCTACAGAAGCTGAGAGAACGCATCTAGACGGGCTACTATCCTCAAGTTTTAGGCTGGCTTGTCAAGCTAGGATCCTAGGGGATACCACCGTAGATATCCAGGATAGAGCTTCTCTTACAAAGCAGAAACTTGCTATACTCGGATTTGAGCCTAATGTCGATGTTAAACCCGGGATCTTTAAAGTGTATATAGAGGTTGAGGAACCTAGACTCGAAAATGTAAACTCCTACGAGAGTATAGTAAGAGAGGCTCTACTAAGCCGAGGATTCAATGTATCGTCATTTTCGTTGGAAGCATTGAGGAAGCTACCTAGAGCTCTAAGGGATGGTAAATTTAAGATAACAGTAACGATCAACGATGACGAGGTTATAGATATAGATGGAGGGGATACTAGTAATACCCTGTATGGGGTTGCGATAGATCTAGGATCGACCAAGATAGCGGTATTCGTGGTAGATCTATTAACCGGTGAGACGATCTACGGAGATGGGATTATTAATCCTCAAGTCGTTTACGGAGAGGATGTCGTATCTCGTATCTCGCATATATTCGAAGATGAGGAGAACCTCGAGAAGCTTAGAGTTATGGCGGTTGAAGCGATGAACAATCTGGTATCAAGTATATGCGCTAGGTTGAAGATAGATCCAGGCTCGATATATAAAGCATCTCTCGTAGGCAATACAGCGATGCACCATATATTCTACGGTATAAATCCGACCAGCCTAGTTTATTCCCCATACCCAGCTGTATCGGTTAACCCTATCAGAGTAAAAGCTTCAACCCTAGGCTTAAACATCAATAGATCTGCGTACATCTATAGCCCGCCAAATATAGCTGGCTTCGTAGGAGCGGATGCTGTAGCCGATATACTTGCTTCTAGGATATACGAATCTGATGAATTAACGCTACTACTAGATATAGGGACTAACACCGAGATAATCCTAGGCGATAAACGTCTACTATTATGCTGCTCAGCAGCTTCAGGCCCAGCTTTCGAAGGTATGCAGATAAGGTATGGTATGAAGGCAGTCGAAGGCGCCATAGAGAAGGTTAGGATATCTGACGGAGGATTTAGAGTGGATTATTCAACTATAGGCTCTACCAAACCTCGAGGTATATGCGGCTCAGGTATAGTAGACGCTATAGCTGAGATGTTCCGTATAGGCGTTATAGATTCTAAGGGAACGATAGGGGCGCATAAAGATAATCCGAGGATTAAATACGTGTCTAGCGGACGCGAATTCGTGATAGTATGGTCGGGAGAGACCGCTATAGGCGAAGATATAGTTATATCCCAGAGGGATGTGAGGGAGGTTCAGAAAGCTAAAGCAGCTATAGAAACCGGTTGGCTTCTATTGCTGAAGCATTACGGAGCGTCTGTGGAAGATTTAAGCAGGGTTCTAGTGGCTGGAGCTTTTGGTACGTATATGGATCCTGAGAGTGCTAAAACGATAGGGCTGCTTCCAAATATCCCATCGGATAGGATAGTGTTTCTAGGTAATACTGCCGGCTCTGGAGCGAGGCTGGTTTTGAAGAATGTAGACGAGATGGCGAAAACGATGGATATAGCTAAGAGTGTGAGATATGTAGAGATAGCTATCGATCCAGACTTTCATAGAGTATACCTCAGCTCCCTCGGTATACCGTACATGGAGGTTAAAAAATTCAAAAGTTTTAAATAGTAAGATTGGGTCGAATGGGTTAGATCGAGGCTGATCTATCTTGGAACCCGAGAAGCTTCGAGAGTATCTGAGTAGGGGAGCCATCTTAGTCGTACAGATAACACCGTTCAAAGAAGATGAAAGTTTAGATCTGGAGGGTTTGAGGCTTAATACAGAATTCCTCGTAGAG
>JAWCGL010000010.1:0-14515 GCA_038857155.1 Bathyarchaeia archaeon | reverse complement strand
TCAGTCTGCATTATGAGGATACCTGCTATCATGAAGAGGATGCCTTTACCTAAACCGTGGGAGAGGTAGTGGAGGATAGAGCCTGATACGCCTAACATATTCGCAGATGATACACCGAATAGTAGGTAGCCCATTTGGCTTATACTACTATAGGCTAGAAGCCTCTTTATATCATCCTGACTTAAAGCCATAAGCCCACCGTAGAGCATCGTTAGGAAAGCCCATAACGCTATCGGAAGACTATACACTTTAAAGAATTGTGGGAAAGATCCTAAAGCTATCCTGATTACGCCATACCCACCTATACCTATCATCGCAGGAGATAGCAGCGCACTTATAGGTGTAGGAGCCTCCGCATGCGCATGTGGAAGCCATACATGTAAGCCTAATACAGCCATCTTAACTAAGAATCCTACGAGCATAGCTGTAGCGATACCTACCTCGAGCTGAAACGGGATCCTACTATTCTGCAGTATAGTCTTCACAGCTTCTATCGATGTAGCTCCGGTGATCCAGTAGATCGCTACTATCGATGCTAACAAAGCTAGCGCACCTATATGCGTCCATAGGAAGTACATGAAGGCTATCCTCTCCCTCTCCCCATAACCCCATCTAGCTATCAATAGGTAGCTTGGTATCAACATAAGCTCGTAGAATATGTAGAATTCGACTAGATCTGTAGCAAGGACTGCGCCGAGCATACCGGCTGCGTAGAGTAGGTAGAGCGCATAGTAGCTTCCATACTCTCCAGGTTTATCCCCTATCCTATGCTCCATATAGGGTATAGAGTATACAGCGATAACAGTCGATAATACCGCTATATTAAAGGCGAATGGAAAGCTTAATCCATCGAGCTTAAACCCTATATCCCACCCCATCCTGGGAACCCACGAATAAACCTCTATATACTCTGAGCCTGCTACCATAAGCATCATAGCTGTAGAGTGTAGGAGGATCGCGAAAGCTAGCCAGCCTACATGGTGGGATAACCTCCTACTCGCTAGGTATACTATAGGCGCTAAGACTATAGGTGTGAGGACTGTTTGGATCAATATCGGGAGATCCATCTACCACACCCCCATGAATATGAGCAACATGAATAGGATTAGGACTAGGATGACCGAAACTTGATACATATTGATATTCAGGGAGCCAGTCTGGAGGAGTCTAGAAGCTCTAGATATACGGGCTACCAATCCGGCTACACCGTACTGTAAGCCGTTGAAGAATGATACCTCCATAAACCTATCTGTAAGTATAGCGAGGCGGAGGGTAATCCAAGATACACCGTACTGTAAGCCGTTGAAGAGACCTATCTCGATCCACCTATTCATAATCTTAGCTAACGCTATAGGTAGATTCACGAAGAGTATGTAGTACACCCTGTTCATATACCATCTATTCCATAGGAAGCTCCATACGGCCTTAAGGATAGAGCTACCTTCTACGATCGAACATGGATCAGCTTTCCTAGCTACGTAGAGCCAGTATCCAGGAAGCCCTCCGACTATAAGAGCGGATACACTAGCTAGCAGGGAGGCTATAGATGGGTCGAAGCCTATTCCGTGAGGCTCCGCTACGGCTTCTAGACGACCGATAGCTATGAGGTGGGATAGAGATTCGTGGAAGAAACTCTCTACGAAACGACCTGAGACGCCTAGTATCAGCGTAGAGACGGCTAGGAGGCCGTAGGGTATCCACATAATCGGCGATACCTCGTGTATATGCAAACCTTCAACCTCCAATTCTTGGAGGTGTTCACTCTTAGGATATAAGAAAGTCATACTAATCATCCTAAGACTATAGAAGAATGTTATAGCAGCCGTAGCAGCCGATAATATGAATAGAGCTAGATCGCCTGTTTCGAAGCATATCTTAAGTACAGCTTCCTTACTCCAGAATCCTAAAAGCGGGGGTACACCTGAGAGTGAGAGAGCAGCGATAAGCATAGAAGCGAAGGTTACCGGCATATACCTTTTTAAACCACCCATCTCATCCATATACTTGGTTTCGCATACATGCAGTATAGCACCTGAAGCTAGGAATAAACTAGCTTTAAAAACAGCATGGCTCACGAGATGGAATATACCAGCCGTTAGACCTTCTGCGAAATCAGCCGCTACACCTGCCGCTCCAAGGGCTAGCATCATATACCCTATCTGGCTTATCGTAGAGTATGCGAGAACCTTCTTTAATTCTCTAGCTACCACAGCTTGCGTAGCCGCAAGGAAGGCTGTAAACCCTCCGATCCAAGCTACGACTACGAAGAATACATGGAATGCTTCAAATCCGATTACATGTACTAGGCTAGCCGCTACGATCACTATTCTCGCTATAAGGTAGACGCCTGCTTTAACCATAGTAGCTGCGTGTATAAGCGCGCTTACAGATGTAGGGCCAGCCATAGCTTCCGGAAGCCATTCGTGGAGCGGGAATTGAGCTGATTTACCTATAGGTCCTAGAAGCATCAATAGTAGGATAGGCGTTAGGAGGCCGGATTCTAGTAGGGTTGAAGCCCATACAGTGTTCGATTGAAGCTCCGGTATAGAGAATGTACCTGAATAGCTGTAGATAGCTAGCATAGCTACCAGCATACCTACGTCACCCATCCTAGTCGTTATGAAAGCCTTCATACCTGAATGGCTTGGCGGATATTCATCCGGAGGGGTGCCGACCCAGTACTTCTTCTCATCCCTATACCAGAAGCCTATAAGGCCATAGCTACATAGACCTACGCCCTCCCATCCGAAGAACATCTGTAGCATGTTATCGCTTAATACGAGTAGAAGCATATTTCCTATGAAGAAGTTCATGAGGAACCAGTATCTCGTAAGCCCAGGTTCACCATGCATATACTCTAGAGAGTAGAGCATTATAAGGAAGGATATCCACGATACCACGTTAGCCATAATCACGCTTAGAGGATCGACTAATACCCCTACGTATATGGGGGCACCATATATAGGCATCCAGCTATACTTCTCCCATACGGTTACACCTTCGACCGCTATAGGTAGCAATCTAGATGCGAATAACGCGGCTAAGAAGCTGAAGGCTACCGCCCCATAATCCCTAACCTTATACCCTAACCTAGCGAGTATAGGCGTTAGAAGTGCACCGGATATAGGTGTCAGCCAGCACAGCCATGCTTCTATCATCGCTATCTAACCTCCGAAGATAGGAGCTATATATGAGCCGATATCTAGAGCAGCTCTACCAGCAAGCTCCGATATCGATATAAGCATAGACGGATACACCCCTACGAATATGCATAACGATGTAAGTATGATCATACCAGCTATCATGGTAGCAGGAGCCTCCTCGACCTTCAACGTATTATCTTTAGGCTCTCTAAGCATTATACGTTGTAAGAGCCTTAAATAGTAAGCTACGGATATTACAAAGTTTAGTATAGTTAAAGCTGCTTGAAGATATAGCTCACGGTGGATAGCCGCCGATACTATGAGAAGCTCGCTTATGAACCCGTTAAGCCCAGGCATACCTGCTATAGCTAGAAGCCCTATCGAGAGTATCACCCCGGTTAGCTTCATCCTCCTACCTATACCTTCTAGTACGGATATATCTCGTGAACCAGTTGCATGGTAGAAGGCGCCTGCAGCCATGAAGAGGAGCCCCTTCATCATAGCGTGGTTGAATAGATGTAGGAGGCCTGCTGAGATCGAATAAACTGTACCTATCGATAGAGCGAACGTTATATATCCTATCTGTGCTATACTACTGTAGGCTAGAAGCCTCTTTATATCGGTCTGGAATATAGCTGTAAGGTTTCCTATGAACATCGTGAGGAACGCTAGTATGGATAAGATTGAGCTCCAGTATGCCTGGAGAGTCTGGAAGAGTATATAGAATCTGAGGAGGCCGTAGACACCGGTCTTTATCATAACACCGGATAATAGGGAGCTTATAGGGCTTGGAGCCGCTGGGTGGGCATCTGGAAGCCATGTATGCATAGGAGCTATAGCAGCTTTAATACCGAGCCCTACTATCAGAAGCGATACAGCTAGGATTAGCCATGGATCTGATGCTAACGTAGGAGTCCTCGTAGCGAGAGCTATACCTGCGAAGTTTAACGTCCCCACTATGCCGTATACTATAGCTATACCTGATAGCATGAGAGCAGATCCTGCACTACTCATAACCAGATACTTGAATCCTGCTTCTACAGGCTCCCATCTATTCTTACGGAAAGCTACCAGAGCATATGAGGATATGCTCATAATCTCCCAGAATAGGAAGAATGTGAAGAAATCTCCAGCAGATACTACCCCGGTCATACCTAGTATCATAGCTGAGAGAAGGGTATAGTAGCTGTTTAGACCTGTATCGTGGCTCATATAGGATGCGGAGTATATAGAGGAGGCGAAACCAACGAGTAGTATGGGTAGTATGAAGAAGGCGGATACCATATCGACCGTAAGGCTTGAATGGAATAGGGATGAGGTTGGATAGACTAATATACCTACACGAGTGATCGACCTTAGTAGGAGGATGTAGGGGATGAACGGGAGGGCTAGTATCAACGATGAATACCATTCTCTAAGATACTTTACGCGTAGCCTATCCGATACCCAGCCTACTATAGGTATAGTGCAGCAGCCGAACGCGAGAGTCCATATTAACAACTCTATCAGCTACGATCACCCCTTCAACCTACGTAGCTTCCTCACATCTACAGTCCCGTACACCTTATAGACGGCTAGCATAAGAGCTAAAGCTACAGCTGTCACACCTCCAGCCGACGATATGGAGAGTATAGCTAAGCTTTGTGGTAGGAGCTCTACGTATCCTGGAACCCGGTATGCTCCGAACGTTACGATTAGAAGGTTCGCAGCGTTGATCAGGATCTCTATGGAGATTATCATCTTGATCATATGCCTTTTAGAGTAGAATCCGTAGAGAGCAACCGCGATTAAAGCTACGCTACATAGCAGCATAGGTTCAAGCATGGCTAACCCCTCCTAAGGAGAGCGATACATGAAGTTGCGGATACCAATAGTAGTAAGCCTAGAACTAGTATATCGAGCCATCTATAACCCCATAGGAAGGATGCTGATTCACGTCCTACGGTAGCATCCCTTATAGGCGTATAGGGGGAGGGGTCGCGCTTTATGATGGTAGGCTTATATGTGAAGGCGAGATACGAGAATAAGAGGATCGATAGTAAGAGCACGATGTATGCCGGTATACGGCCGACTATCCTACTCATCCTCTCCACCTCTACCTACAGCTATAACCGCTGCTAAGAATAGGGCGAGTATAGCTCCGCCATATATTAAGGCTTGGAAGACAGCTACGTATGGAGCGTTAAGGATCCAGTATATGATCGCTATAGAGAAGCACATAGCACCGAAGGATACTATGCTTTTGAGGAGATCTTCGAATTCTAAAGCTAGTATAGCTAGGATAACCGATAACGCTGCTAATACTGCTTCGAGTAGCATTCTCTAGTCCTCCGTAGCTAAGCGGCTTACACGAGACTGTAGGTTATACGATTTTTATTAAAGCTTAAAGTCCGTAGAGCTACGTATACTTAGTAGACCTTTAAGCTTAGATGAAGGATAGCTTTAAATTATATGTATCGATGAAAATTTTTGTATAAGTAGCATAATAAGATGGGGGTTGGATACATCAGATCTAGGCTAGACGGGGGGAGGATATGATAGAGGCGGCTCTCAGCATAATAATACCTTTGGTTTTCGCATCGATAATCTACTGGATCGGGGGGAAGATATCGGCTAAAGGATCGGTGAACCCAGGTAAAGTTAAGCCCTACGCATGCGGTGAGGATCTACCGGGCGTTAAGCTTAACCTAGATATAACTAGATTCTACGTCTACCTGGTATACTTCATGGTATTCGATATCCTAGGCATAATACTTTCGCTAGCTTTAACAGCTAACCCGGTCTACGTAGCTCTATTCATCGCACCGACTATCGCAGCCCTACTATTCATAGCTGTAAGGATAGAGGATGTAGGAGGCTAAGGTTATGGATCCGATGTTAACTATATTGGAGATGGCTATATTCCCAGGAGTATTGTTTGTAGCTACGCTTTCGCTACTCTATGAGTGGCTGGATAGGAAGATCTACGCTAGATTACAGCATAGATATGGGCCGCTCTATACAGGTCCATCAGGTATCCTCCAACCTTTAGCAGATATAGTAAAGCTTCTATCGAAGGAGGATGTAGAGCCTGAGGTAGCGGATAAAGGCGTCTTCAGGTTAACGCCCGTAATACTTCTAACGCTACCACTCACAGCCTCTATGTATATACCGATGCTGGAGCTAGGTAGAGGTCTCGTATCGTTCGAAGGAGATCTAGTATTCGTACTGCTACTCCTAACACTATACGGTGTATCTGTCGTACTAGCCGCTTGGGCTTCAACCAATAGGTTCAGCTCTATAGGCGGTATACGTACAGCTATACAGTTGTTCAGCTTCGAGATACCCCTCGTAGTATCCCTGCTCGCACCATCTATAGACGCCGGGACTCTATCGATAGGGGGGTTGATCCTCTGGCAGAGTAGGAGTCTACCTTTCATACTACTACAGCCTATAGGCTTCATAGTAGCCTTCCTATGCTTCATAGGCGAGCTTGAAAGGATACCTTTCGATATCCCTCATGCCGAGACTGAGCTCGTAGCAGGATGGATCACGGAGTTTAGCGGTAGGAAGCTAGCGTTGATAAGGTTGAGTATGGATGTAGAGCTTCTAGTCGCTAGTATGCTCCTCGCATGCGTATATCTTGGAGGAGGCTCTGGACCTATACTACCGCCTATCTTATGGCTGATACTGAAATCGCTTATAATCCTAGCTTTGATATCCAACGTAAGAGCGTTACTAGCTAGATTCCGTATAGATCAAGCTGCTAGAGGGGCGTGGAGGATACTAACACCTCTAGCTCTCATCCAAACTCTACTAGCCGCTACCTTTTAGCCGAGTATCCTGTCTCATTCTCACAGCTTTCGATAACAGCTGCTCAAGCTTACGTTTACATAGGTATAACTCTACGGGGCCATACCCTGAGTAGAGTTCGAGTATCATCGGAGTTCTGATACTCGATAGGATTAAAGCTATAGATTCATAGTCTAGATCGCCTACACCCACAGGTAGATTCTTGAAAGCTAGATCCGCTGTTATATCGTTGATATGGACAGCCTTCACAGCATCTACCATACTCTTTATGACCCTAGCTACATCGAAATCGTATGTGGCCGCGGCGGATATATCTATGCATAGACCTAGGTTATCCTGATCGACCTCATCTAGAAGTCTACGCATATCTTCGATACTCTGCACGATCTTCCTAGAACCTACCTCGCCGTTCTCGAAGGCTACAGTTAACCCACAGGATTCCGCTTCCCTACATATAGATTTACAGCTCTCTACAAGCCCCTCCCATGAAGCCTTCCCAGTCATAGAAGCAGGTGTGAAGCTTACTATACTAGCTCTTAACCTCCTCGCAAGTCTAAGCATCCTTCTAACGATCTCTTCATACCTACGAGCTAGTTGAGGCGTATCGACGAACAAACCCCCAGCTTCTACGCTTACAACGTTCACCAGCCCCTTCTCGACAGCATCCTCTATTATCCGAGCTTCCTCCAAGCTTATCCTACTATCAGCTACGCTACTCCTCTCATCCGGGCTTCTAACGCATTCTATATCGAGATAGTTGAAGCCGAAGTGGATGATGAGACGAAGCCAATCCGATATCGGCCTCTTAACGTTATGAGTCGAAGCAGCTATAACATATGTTTCAGATGCCTCCATCCCTGCCGCTACACTCTCCAACTCTTTTCTCAGCTTTGGTTTAACTAAAAGTTTAATTCGTAAAGGTGGATAGAAGAAGTAGCGAGGCGATCTACTTGCCGTCTACAAAATCATCTAGGATACCGGATTTCTATAAATTCTCCGTAGAGGAGAGGCTAAGTATAGTTAGGGAGTATGCGGATCTAGCAGATGAGGAGGTTGAATTATTGAAGACTGGTAGGTTAAGCTACGATATAGCTGATAGGATGATAGAGAACGTCATAGGATTGATGCCTATGCCGTTCGCCGTAGCTACAAACTTCCTTATAAACAGTAGAGACTATCTAGTGCCTATGGTTATAGAGGAGCCTAGCGTCGTAGCTGCAGCTAGCAATGGGGCTAGGATGGCTAGGGTTAAAGGTGGATTCCACGCATCGAGCACCGAACCTATAATGATAGGGCAGATACAGGTCGTAAGGCCTCCAAACCCCCATAGAGCGAAACTCGAGCTCCTAGAACGTAAGGATGAGATACTAGATCTAGCTAACAGTAAGGATCCAGTACTAGTCGGGCTTGGAGGAGGAGCGAAAGATCTAAGGGTGAAGGTTCTAGAAACCTTCAGAGGGCCTATGGTTATAGTTGAGTTATTGGTGGATTGTAGGGATGCAGCAGGTATGAACGCTGTAAACACTATGGCTGAAGCTGTAGCACCCCTCATAGAGCATATAACCGGTGGTAGGGTTAGGCTTAGGATAGTTTCGAATCTAGCCTCCTATAGGCTTGCTAGGGTATGGGCTATATTCGATAAGGATATCGTAGGAGGGGGGGATGCAGTCGAAGGTATACTAGATGCTTACGCGTTCGCTGTAGCGGATCCATATAGATGTGCAACGCATAATAAGGGTATAATGAACGGGGTAATAGCTGTAGCTATAGCGACGGGAAACGATCATAGAGCTATAGAAGCTGGTGCGCATGCCTACGCGTCTATAGATGGAAGATATAAGCCTCTAACTACATGGGATAAAACACCTGACGGAGATCTTGTAGGGACGATAGAGCTGCCGCTAGCCGTAGGTATAGTCGGTGGAGCTACACGTAGCCACCCCATAGCCAGGATAGCTCTAAAGATACTAGGTGTTAAAACCGCTAGGGAGCTTGCAGAGGTTATGGCATCGGTAGGCTTAGCTCAGAATCTAGCAGCGTTACGCGCCCTAGCTACCGAAGGTATACAGAGAGGCCATATGAAGCTACACGCTAGGAATATAGCTATAGCTGCTGGAGCTACAGGAAACCTGATAGACGAAGTAGCTAGGAGGATAGTAGAGGAGGGTGTTATAAGGATAGATAGAGCTAGAGAGATCCTCGCAGAGCTGACAGGTATAGGTAGAGAAACGGGTTGAAACGATCTACCCCATGAAATCCCATAGAATTCTCTATATCCTCCACTGCAGCTAGCTATATCTCGAGGTGATCTACATGAAGAGGGTAACCTGGATTGTACCATGCATACTGATGCTATCGATACTAGTATACATACCTCTAGCCATATACGCATACCAGGGAGGAGTAGCTTATAGATTCCAAGGGAAAAATGAAGAGAGTATAGAGCAAATCATAGATCTAGCTGAGAAAGCTAGGATCAGAGCAAACGTATCCCTCCAGATATCGCAAAACCTAGGTCTCGATATCTCACAGCTACGAGAAATGTATGATCTAGGTCTACAGCTAATGAATAGAGCTATGAGTGAAGGAAATTATAGTTATGCCCTTCAAGCTATGAACGCCTTCAGAGAATGTGTACGTAACGCTACTAAGACGATAGCTGGAGATAAGGCTAACGTTAGTATGGGGTGGATGGGATTAACCGTAGCGGTAAGTAGGCTGGAGGAATTTGTAGAGAAGGTGGATAATAGTGCACAGGTACTCAAAGCCGATGGCGTAAATATATCCCTCGTAGAAGATCTACTAGAAGAAGTTAGAGTCACCATAGGAGAGATTAGAGATCTACTGAACACTGGGAATGTAAGCGGTGCAGCGAAGCTTCTAGGCGAAGCTAGGGCTAAAGCAGCTGAAGCCTTAGCTATCCTTAGAAGGATGGCGTGCGCTGAGCATATGATAGCTAGGAGGATGGAGAGGTATCTAGAGAAGTTTGAGGAAGCTAGATCGAAGATCTATGATAGGCTTAGAGGATTCCCTCAGCAGATGAGGGAAAGGATGAGACTTAAACTAGATGAAGTCGGTGATATACTAAACGAAGTAAGAAGCATGGTTAGGAATCGTATCATGGATAGAGCTATGAATCGTATCATCGAGATGCATAGGAGATTCCTAGATGTAGTAGAAGAGATGGAGAAGTAAGAAAGTAGGCTTCCTAAAAATTATAGGTCATCCCATGTATCAGCTAATCTTTAGAGTGCGAACTAGATCGTGAGTTAAATTCACTACGGTTATTATAGATAGGGCTGCAACCCAATCCAACTCTATACTTCGTATACCAGTTTTAAACGCTAATTCTAGATTATCCACGTAGTATACTACGGGTTTCCCTTCGGTGTCAACTATCCTCCAATATCTCCTAGTTCTCTAGCTATCTTCATCCTCCTTTCGATTATCGATTTATAAGCTTCTCCGCTCTTCATAGTCTGTAAGCATCCCTCTATCGAATACTCATAGAAATCTAGGATACTGTAACCTGCGATCCTCAGATGTAGTTTCCAATCGTTAACTGTTAGATCTCTAACCGTCTTCACGACGCTATGCGATATAGGTTCTATGTAGGGTTTATAGGATTCCCCTACTAGAATCGCCAGGGATATATAGAGTGAAGAAAAGATTAACAGTTCAGATGGTATCTGAAGATTATCAGAGAATATCTCTACGAGCTTCTCTAAGCTAGCCGATGGGTAGATAAGCACTCTAAACTGTTTCCTAAGACCCTCCTCGCGTATACTAAGCCTAGAAGCTATCTTAGGCGTTAAGCCTAGATCCCTATACTTAAACCTCTTAATCAACCATCTAAGCATACCTAAAGCTTCATCTTCACCTAGATCTAACAGTACGATCCCCTGAGGTTCTTCACTATCGCAGCGTATAATGCGAACAACACTCGCTACAATCTATGCCTAGTAGGATATCTAGGTTTAACCTTTATGTTTCTTCACGACGATAGTTTATCGAGGTATGAAGAGACCGGTATTTTTAGCTATAGATCTAGGCGCTAGCGGGGGTAAAGCTGTCGCAGGTATACTGGAGGATGATAAGCTTACCGTAGAGGAGGTTAACCGTTTCCCAAACTATATGGTTAAACTTCAAGGCAACTTATACTGGGATATACTGTACCTATGGCAGAAGGTTAAGGAGTGTTTGAGGATAGCTTCCAAGAAGTACCGTGACGAGCTGGTATCGGTAGGCATAGATGCTTGGGGTGTAGATTTCGCTCTCTTAGATAGTAGGGGTGAGCTTATCGGGAATCCGCGTACGTATAGGGATCCTAGGACTGAAGGTGTTATGGAGGAGGTTTTAGAGAGAATTCCCCGTAGGAGAATCTATGAGCGGACCGGTATACAGTTCATGAGGATAAATACCCTCTACCAGCTCTACGCTATGGTTAAGAATAGATCACCACAACTCGAAGTAGCATCAACCCTACTTATGATACCAGATCTCTTCGACTACTGGTTAACAGGGGTTAAGGCTGCAGAGTACACCGAAGCATCGACTACACAGTTTCTAGATCCTCGTAGAAGGGAGTGGTGCACAGATATATTGGAAGATCTAGGTATACCGGTGCATATCCTTCCGAGTATGATAAAGCCGGCGACGAAGCTCGATCCTCTACTGGATACTGTCTCCGAAGATATAAGGGTGGAGAAGGTAGATGTAGTAGCTCCCGCTACCCACGATACGGCGTCAGCTATAGCTGCAGCTCCACTAGTAGATAAGGAGACTGGGTATGTAAGCTCAGGTACATGGTCCCTCGTTGGGGTTGAGTTAGATGAGCCGCTTATAAACGATGATGCTCTAAACTATAATTTTACGAACGAAGGGGGAGCGTTCGATACTATAACATTCCTTAGGAATGTGCAGGGTATGTGGATCCTAGAAGAGGTTAGAAGGAATCTAGCCGATAGAGGATATACATACGGATATGAGGAACTTATGGGTATGGCGTATAGAGCTAAGCCGTTTAAAGCTTTCATAGATCCGGATGACCCGAGGTTTCTAACACCGGAAAATATGATCGAAGAAATCTATGGATTCCTAGATGAAACTGGGCAGGAGAAGCCTTCCGATATAGGTGGATTAGTAAGGGTTATACTGGAGAGTCTAGCACTTAAGTACAGATTGGTTTTCGATCAGGCTTCGCATCTGATAGGGAGGAAGCTGAAGCGTATAAACATATTCGGTGGAGGTTCTAAGAACTGGCTGCTCAACCAGTTAGCAGCAGATTATACGGGGTTACCGGTATACGCAGGCCCTGAGGAGGCAACCTCCATAGGGAATATACTACTACAGGCAGCAGGCTTAGGTTATATAGATTCGCTGATAGATCTAAGAAGGATCGTTAAGAATTCATTCCAGGTTAGAGAGTATACACCGAACACATCGAATAGACATGAAGACTCCTATCAAAAGTTTCTAGAGATGATCTCGAAAACTAGATATGCATAAGGTATACTTTATAGGTAGTAGTGGATGCGATATTTAGAGTTAGGGTAGCGTAACAAGCCGGGATCGGTATGTGGAGGAGACTAAGCTTCACAGCTATATCCATAATAGTTCTAGCTATGCTTACGGTAACGTTAAGCTGTGAGTATAGGGTGGAGGGTTTAGATTTCATAGTATACGGTGATGGGGTTGTATCGGTTAGGATGAGGTTAACCGTAGATGAGGTATACCCGGTTATCACCGTTAAGCTTCCATCAAGCTCTGCGGATAATCTAATCGTAGTCTCGAGTATAGGTGAACTGTTATCCTATACCCTCGAAGATTCTAACCTCACCATAGAGACTCTAGGTGTTGCAGGTTTAACGGTGGAGTATGAAACGGCTGAGTTAACGTACAAGGATGGCGCCTTATGGGGGTTTAGGGTTGATGCGCCTGTAAACTTCACAGTAACCCTACCGCCGAATTCTACGATAGTAAGCTTATCATCTATACCTATGCGTGTATCTACGCTACCCAATGGAGGGATAGCTATCGCTATGCCCTCAGGACTACAATACATAGAGTACATCTCGGCTCTTTACGATCCTGCTTCGAAGACGTTGGAAGCTATAGCTAGAGCGTTGGAGAGTATAGAGGAAGCTGAGAGTGAAGGTAGGATAGAAGGTTTAGAGGAAGCTAGGAGGCTACTATCCGAGGCTGTAAACCTTCTCTCTAGGAGGATGTATTCCGAAGCTGAAGCTAAAGCTCTAGGAGCCTTAGAGGCTGCAAGGAGAGCTGTTAAACCATCTACGAGTATACTAGACGCTATATACCTTATAGTCTTAAGCTACTGGTATATACTGTTGGGTTTAGGCGTAGGGGTATCAGCCCTAATACTTTCGAGGAGGATGAAGGCGTACAGAAGCTTAGAGGATTTATTCGAGAAGAACCCATGGCTTAACGAAGATGAGAGGAACCTTTTAAGGATTCTATGGGAGAAAGGCGGTGTAGCATACGAATCAGATCTTAGAGAATCCCTCAACCTACCTAAAACAACGGTATGGCGTATGGTTAGAAGGCTTGAGAAAAGTGGGCTCCTCAGGGTAGAGAAGGTTAGAGGGGAGAATAGGATCTATATAAGGAGGTAATCTACCGATATCTCCAGCCGTACGCTAAGACTTCTCTGGATACTTTATAATCCTCTGCCCGATGACAGTATTATTCGGGATCAATATAAGCCGTCCATCATCAGCTCTTATCCATGTGAATAGCGTGGATATATCCTCTACTACACCTTTAACTCCACCTAGCTCGACCAGCTCGCCTATAGCTATGGGTCTAGCGATTAATACGAATAGACCTGCTAAAACCTGGCTTAGAACATTCTGTGATGCGAAGCCTACGATCATACCTATAAAACCCCCTAGAGCTACACCAGCCGTAGGATTCGTTAGAGCACCCGATATAACCGATACCATGACACCTATACCTAGTATACGGATGATGCTCCTCACGGACGCCGCTACAGAATGGGCATACCTGGTTCTAAGAGACCAGTATACGACGCTAGAGAAGCTGTGAACTATAAGGTAGCCGAATAGGAGGGATAGCGAGATATCTATATAGATCTTATAGGCTGAGATCTCTATGTTAAACCTTGGAAGCAGATCTACGGCAATAAACTGGATTAGAACGCTAGACACTATGAAGGAAGCTGTAACGCATATAAGCCTAGCTATAGCTATAGCAGACATCCTAGAAGGTTTCTCTTCACGCACCTTGCTCATATCCACTTCGAAAGGTAGAGAGCATAATGGGAGAGAAAATAAACATTATGCGAAGCTAGGGATCTATAATATCCAACTCGGATCGGATAGTTACCTCCTTAACAGCTTCTGGAGTATATAGCCGAACCTCGCAGCATCGTAGATTGAACCATCTATGGATATCAATCCGAGCATGTATGCCTGCTCTCCATCAAGCTCGCCGGATGTTATCTTTCTATAGGTATCCATCTTCATAGAGAACTTTACATGAGGGTTACCGTGAATACCTCTAGCAACTTTTACATCACCCCTAGAAAACTCTACATAGTA
>JAWCGL010000009.1:0-15046 GCA_038857155.1 Bathyarchaeia archaeon | reverse complement strand
CTAACATAATCGTCTATGCTTAAAAATTATCTAGAATCTTACACCATGCCACTGAGAATCTTAGCCTAACGCTACCTAGGCAACATCTAATACCAGCGTAAGGGGATGGTATCCCATACATAGCGAAGCTTCTAGATCATAGAAGCTAGTTTCGATTATATCCGTAACCACGATGATACTAGGATAATTAGAGCTATAAGCAGAATGGATTGAAAGAATATTCGAGTTTAAGATGAATCGAGAGATCTTCATAACCCCTATTATTAGCTATAGTTTCAGCTTTTCAAACGTAGACTTAAGCCTACTATCGATTTGGACATTCAGAAGGTATTATCTATGGATTTTTAGATGGTTATTAATGGAGAAGGTATGGAAATATCCGTGGCCCCCTGGGGGAAGGGTGAAATTTCCTCAATACCTCTCCCCTTACGATCCTACGAATCTCATCGAGAAGCTCAATAGCTTATACCCATTCGGTAGATCGGATAGCATCCGGTTCCTCGTTAGAGTGGAGAAGAATATTAGACAAGATGCTGAAAAGAATCCAGGATGCTATCTAATCAATACTCAGCTCGTAGATTTTAAGAAGAATTGATAAATATTACTAGAATGGTTAAGGTATATAGCCTTGTCGAAGCAAGATTTGAGTACGTATGCAGCTTCGAAGGTGTTATGATATTTCGTAAGCGTAGGTAGAGTAGACCAGGTTTAGGTATAAGTGGACCGGGAGGGATTTGAACCCTCGACCTCCCCCGCGCCAAGGGGGCGATCATACCAGTCTGATCTACCGGCCCATCTATGGCTGGGTTAATAGTGTTAGATGCAGGCTCTCTTAAACTTTAACCAGTTTCTACTTCGATTCTATTTGACCCTCTCTCTGTTAACCTTCCTATTTTTCCATGAGTATCTCGCTATCTTCGAGGATTCTCCGTAGTGGCATGCTGCACATCGTTTCTTCTTCACGTTATAGGATCTTCTCCCACATCTACGGCATCTTATGTGGAGGGTTTCCCCTCCGTATTTACCCATAGAGGATGTCCCTTTAACCATGGAGGATTTAACCCCCTACCGGTGATATTAGGACGACGTTATCCCCTCTTATTATGACGCTTCCAAGCTTGACGCCTTCGTTTCCGTTGGTAACATCCTCTGTTCTAGATAGGACTAGGTTTAGATGTTTATCGTAGCCTTCGAGTAGGCCTCTCAGAGCTTTACCCCCCTTGAGCTTAACTAGAACTATCTTACCGAGACTCTCTTCCAATACCATGAAAGTTATTTCGCTCATGATCTCTACTTTAGAAGCAGATGATTATCCCCTTTAAAACTTTTCCTTCCGCCGACCATATAGCCGCCTCCCGGTTTTCATGAAAATGTTAAACCGTAGAGGCGATACACGCTGTATGTATGCGGTTGAAGCGGAGGGATATCAGGCGTAGGGAGGGTATCATACTACTAGAGAGGCTGAAAGCTAGGTTTAACCTTAGGATAGATCTTAGAGTGGAAAGGTACGAGGTAGTGAAATCTGATGGTTTATCGATATACATTCTAGATGGAAGGCCTCTTCTATTCGAAGCGGACGGCGAGGTATATCCTACCTTGTTCTTCGATGAAGCTACTAGTATATTGCCACGCGTAGTAGTGGATCGAGGTGCTATCCCCCATATATGTAACGGCTCCGATGTTATGGCTCCAGGTATAGTTAGGATCGAAGGATTATTCGATGAAGGAGGGTTGGTAGCGATCCGCGATGAGAAGTATGGTAAAACTATCGCTCTAGGTATAGCTTTGAAGGGTAGCGAAGCTGTTAGATTGATGGATAAAGGGAGGGCTATCAAGAATATACACTATGTAGGTGATAAGGTTTGGAGGATGGCGAAGAACATCGTAGCATCAGGCTGAGAGGCTATCTCAGATCATAGATTTAACGTCGAAATAGTCTAATTCGATATACCTTCGAGGTTAAACCTTCTAGCTATCTTATCTAGATCATCATCATCTAGATAGCCCTTCTTATTTTCAGCTATGGTTTTAGCGTAGGCTAGTATCTCCCTAGCCTTCTCATCGTCAGGTAGCTTATACCCCCTTCTAGCTAATAGGTATGATAATCCATGCGTACCCGAGGTTACGCCTAGAACTATACGCCAATCCCTACCCACAAGTCTAGGCGGGTAGGGCTGGTAGGTTTCAGGATCCTTCAGTATACCATCCTGATGGATGCCTGATTGCACCGAGAACACATCATACCCAGAGACAGGTTTAAACCTGTATACAGGTATACATGAAGCTTCAGCTACGTATAGACTTGCATCTACAGCTTTAGATAGGTTAAACCTATCCGTACCATACAGCTCGTATACTAATAGGAGGACTTCATCTAACGCTGCATTCCCAGCTTTATCACCTAAGCCATTCCAGGTGGCGGATATCGATGAAGCTCCTGCGAGTATAGCTGAGATAGTATTAGCTAAAGCCAACCCTCTATCGTTATGATAGTGCACCTCTATAGGTATACCCCTAGAATACTCTGTTAATACCTTCATCCTATTATAAGCGGATATAGGTATAAGTACGCTTACGGTATCGCAATCCCTAACCCTGTCGACATCCACCTCAGATAATATTTTCACCAACCTATCGATAGACGTCCTAGTGGAATCTTCCAAGTGGAGCGAAACCTTCAAACCATGCTCCCTACAATAGGATATAAGCTCTAGACACGAGTGTAGGAGATCCTCGAAGCTACACCTAAACTTACTTCTGAGATGTATATCGGAGAATCCCG
This sequence comes from Bathyarchaeia archaeon, assembly GCA_038857155.1. Taxonomy (GTDB): domain Archaea; phylum Thermoproteota; class CALKCG01; order B24; family DRYS01; genus DRYS01. The sequence goes on along the minus strand of JAWCGL010000009.1, from coordinate 12,264 downwards.
CGGTGATAGATACCCATTCAAAATCATACTTTAAACATAGATCTATATCGCTCCTCCTAAGCCTATTCCAAACCTGAACGTTAACATTCCTTAAACCCAGCTTTTTAATCCCTTCTAGAAGCATCCTCTCCCTATCACCATATCCTGTGAACACCTCTATAAAATCCAACCCTACCTCATCGTCATAACCAGCTATACGTAGCTTCTCATCTAAGGTTAACGCGACGCCAGCCGCCTGCTCACCCTCTCTAAGTGTAGAATCTACTACCATGATATCTCTAGGATCCAACTCGAACCCTAGGTAATCCTCGTTAAACTCCCTCATAGGCTATGCAAACCTCGCAACCTATAAAAAAGACGTAAGCAGATATATAATGTTTACTGAACAATACTCACATATCTGACGTAGAAATATATGTATACCTCAACATATACCGTAGAAACTATGAGTCTCACATATTCTATGAAGCCTACTCGTAGCGGATATCTCGATAAAACTTAATACCCTCCAGAACCTAAATAAAATTACGGAAGCCGGGCTAGCTCAGCCGGTTAGAGCGCCAGACCTTTGATCTAGAAGTATGAGGCGAGACTCATAATCTGGAGATAGCCCTCATATACGGAGGATGAGGCTACCAGAAGTCGGGGGTTCGAAGCCCCTGCCCGGCATCGGCTTGGGGGGTCAAACCCCCTGCCCGGCTCCATCGATCTCCACATACAACACAAGTTTTAAGCAGCAGTAAGATCTAAACATATCGACTATACTGCTATATAAGCCGCTATCTACGTATTAGCTGTAAACATTAATATCTAGGATGTTATGCTACAATCTCCTAAACAGAGCAGCCTAAGCTAGGATATGAACTGGCTTTTCGATGTCGATAAAGAGCTTATCGATACTAGAAGATCTAGTAGGTTATGCGTTCTATGTAAGGGTGCGCATCTACTCTGCGGTAAGAATAGATGCCCTATAGTGGTTAGAGCTAGCATTATGTATGAGGCGGTAAGGTATTTCGATAAGCTAGATGTAGAGGGTTCGTCGCCTCCAGGCGTCTTCGTAGGTAGGTTTGGATACCCTAGAGTGTATGTCGGACCTTTAACACCACCTTTCAAAGGCGATACACGGATACTCGATACGCCTGAATACTGGTTCGGGATGTCTATAGAAGATATAGCTAGGTTTCGCAGCATACTTCTCAGAGGGGAGAAGCCTTTACATGTAAATTCAGCTTCCAAGCCTGATGAACTCCTATTAACCCTTCAGGAGATTGCTATGTCTCAGAAGCCGGTCGATCTAGAGGTTAACCTAGCTAGGAAGCCTAGGGTATCCTTGATACTTGATGACGAAGTTCAGCCGCTAGGTGCATCCGCACCTGTATCGAAGGTTAGGTTGGAGGGGAATGTATATGTAGATAGACGTATAGAGAAAGCGTATTATGATAGGGATCTTAAAGCTGTAGATGCTGTCTTCGATCTATATAGATCTGGTGTCTCTGTGAGCTCTATACAGAAAGCTTTTAGTTTAGGGGTATTCGGTTTAGGATCGAACCGTAGACTGGTACCTACTAGATGGAGTATAACAGCGGTAGATTCTGCCATATCCGAGAAGCTTCTTGAAAACGTTAAACACTATCAACCTATCTCCGTATACCTACTCTTCGAATCAGTATACCTAGATAACAGATTTGAGATACTGATGATGCCTGGCTTCTGGAGCTATGAATCTATAGAGGCATGGTATCCTAAAACTGTATGGAACCCAGATGGTAGGATACCTATCGTAGAAGGGGATTGGGAAGGATACTACGGTAGGAGGAGTTACGCCGCTATCGGTGGATGCTACTACGCTGCGAGACTCGCCGTCACAGAGTATCTAGATTCTATCAGACGGCAGGCATCCGTCCTGATACTGAGGGAGGTTCATCCAGGGTATATAATGCCTGTAGGTGTATGGCATGTAAGGGAGCATGTACGTAACGCTTTGAGGAAGAAACCTATGGAGTACCAGAGTATAGGGGAAGCTTTATCTAGGATTTCTGGAAGGCTTGAGATACCGTTGAAGGTATGGATAGAACATAGCCGTCTACTTAGACGCGAACTATACCAGCAGAGGATCCAAAGCTACCTATCAGAATTACAATAGCTACGGATCTGTATGAAGCTCGATCCGCCGTATATCGCGGGCAGCCTTTCTTATCGCAATGTTAAAATATGACTGTTTCTAGTCTAGACTATACGTCTCGAAGAATATTAAGTTAGGTGGAGTCTATGGGTAAGGAGACAGCTCTAACTTTATGGTTTGAAGAGTTGAATAAGAAGGACGTAGGGCTTGTAGGGGGTAAGAATGCGAACCTAGGGGAGATGATAAATGCAGGGATACCTGTACCTCCAGGGTTCGCCGTCACAGCTTACGCATATAAGAGGTTCATAGAGGGGACGGGGATAGCTGATAAGATCTATGATACACTTAGGGATACGATAAAGGATCCGAAGGATCCTACACAGTATGAGGAGGCTTCTCGTAGGGTTAGAGCTCTGATAGAATCCGTAGAGGCGCCTGAAGATATACGTAGAGCTATAATCGAGTACTATAGGGAGCTATGTAGGAGGATAGGCGTGGATTCCGTATTCGTAGCCGTCAGATCATCTGCTACGGCTGAGGATTTACCGGATGCTAGCTTTGCAGGACAGCAGGAAACTTATCTAAACGTCAGAGGGGAGGATGAGGTTGTCAGATATATACAGAAATGCTGGTCTAGCCTATTCACTCCTAGAGCTATATTCTATAGGACTCAGAAGGGGTTCGCTCACGAACGCGTCTTGATAAGCGTAGCGGTTCAGAAGATGGTTAACAGTAAATCTGCAGGCGTGATATTCACCATACATCCGGTAACGGGCGATAGAGATAAGATCGTCATAGAATCTGTATGGGGTCTAGGAGAAGCTATAGTATCCGGAGCGGTAACACCCGATCGTTTCATAGTCGATAAGAAGACTATCGAGATAGTGGAGAAGGAGATAGCTGAGAAGACTGTCGAGTATATACGCGACCCGGAGACAGGGAAAACAGTACACCTAGAGGTGCCTCTAGAGAGGAGGAATGCTCCAAGCTTAACGGATGAGGAAGTTAAGTATCTCGCTAAACTCGCTAAAAGGATAGAAGACCACTACGGTACTCCTCAAGATATAGAGTTCGCCGTAGATAGGGATCTACCATTCCCGGAGAATATATTCATAGTTCAATCAAGACCTGAAACCGTATGGAGCGTTAAACCTAGGGAGGGGGGTAAAGCTGAGAAGCCTGAGGTTACAGTTGAACGTAGAGTTATCCTTAGAGGTCTACCAGCTAGCCCAGGTATATATGCAGGTAGGGTTAAGATAGCTTTAACCCACGAGGAAGCTGCTAAGGTTATGGAGAAAGGCGATATACTGGTTACTAAGATGACGAACCCAGATTGGGTTCCATATATGAGGATAGCTGGGGCTATAGTAACTGATGAAGGCGGAATGACATGTCACGCCGCTATAGTATCTAGAGAGCTTGGGATACCATGTATAGTGGGTACGAAGAATGCTACCCAAATCCTAGCGAACGGGGAATACTATACAGTCGATGCTAAGACAGGCGTGATCTATGAGGGTATAATCGAAGAAGCGGCTAAGCCGGTAGTTCCAGCAGCTCCTATAACGCCTACAGCGCCAGCGGTAGGGGTACTAGCGGCTCCTACACCGATTACAGCTACTAAGATCTACGTTAATATATCTATTCCGGATGTAGCTGAGAAGATAGCTACGGAGACCCAGGCAGATGGTGTAGGTCTTCTGAGGGCTGAGCATCTAATGCTTAGCGTAGGTAAGCATCCGAGGCTACTTATAGAAGAGGGTGGAGAGCAGCGTATGATAGATGCTTTCGCCGAAGGTATAAGGATGGTAGCTCAAGCATTCTATCCTAAACCGGTCGTCTATAGATTCCTAGACTTCAAGCCTGACGAATTCCTAGCACTACCAGGCGGAGATAAGTATGAAAGGGAGGCTGGGCATGTAGGGCCTAACCCATTGATAGGTTATAGGGGGGCTTTCAGGTATATAAAGGAGCCGGATATATTCAGACTTGAATGTAGAGCTATAAGGAAGGTTAGAGATGAGTATGGGCTTAAGAATGTATGGGTTATGATACCGTTCGTTAGAAGGGTGGAAGAGCTGCGTCTAGCTAAGAAGATTATGGAGGAGGAGGGGCTTGTTAGAGAACCGGATTTTAAGGTATGGATAATGGTGGAGGTACCTAGCACAGTTCTAATGATAGATAAATTCATAGAGGATGGTATAGATGGTGTAAGCTTCGGTACCAACGACCTTACTATGCTGATACTAGGTATAGATAGAGATGACGCCGCTGTTCAAGAGATATACGATGAGAGGAATCTAGCAGTTTTAAGAGCTTTAAGCCATGTTATAAGGATATGTAGAAGGCATGGAGTTACCACCAGTATATGCGGGCAAGCTCCATCCAACTATCCCGAGGTGGTAGAGTTTCTAGTAAGAGAGGGTGCGACAAGCATATCTGTGAACCCAGATAAAGTGATAGAGACGAGGCTACTAGTAGCTAGCATAGAGCAGAAGATACTATTAGAGGAGCTTAGAAACCTAAGAGAGAAGAGCGAAACAGAGAAACCCTTCTTCAAATCTGAATGGGCTAAGGAGCTGGGTTAAACATAAGATAATTTTAAACCCTCCCGCATACACAATTTTTATCGTCAGCTTTATGAGAGGTACGGATTACGAAAGGCTTCTAGCTCGTAGATTATCTAGGCTTGGATTCGCTGTAGTTAGAGCCCCAAGCTCAGGTAGTGGGACGAAGATGGATAGACCAGATATCATAGCGGGACGTAGAGGTTTGGTAATAGCGATCGAGGTGAAGACGACGTCTAAGAGGAAGATCTATGTAAGGGAGGGGGGTGTAGAGCAGCTTATAAGGTTCTCTGAAGCATTCGGAGCTACACCATACATAGCGGTTAAATTTAAAGGATCAGGTAGAGATTGGCTACTCATACACCCTCAATACCTCAGAAGGGAGGGGGGGACCTATAGTATATCTTTAGAGGAAGCTTCTAGGATAGGTATAGCGCCTGAATCGCTTATACTGCGTAAGCTAGGAGAGTATTCGTAAGGCTATTCGTTGATTACGTAGCCAGTTAGATGGATTCGGATAGTTATATTAAACCAGAGGTTTAAGCGGAGGTAAACGGTATACTGATAATCGGGTATTATGTAGGATGCTACCGGATACCTACATGATTGTCGAAGCTATAGCTAAACTATATAGCGGTAGAGGAGCTATCGTCGAGCTTGGAGTCGGCTTCAACCCTTGGATAGCATGCAATCTTAAGAAGCGGCTACCAGAAGCTAGGGTGATCGTAGTAGATAACGATCGGATAGCTTTAGATTATACCCGGTCGATATGCCCAGATCTGGAGGTTAAGCTGGATGATGTGATGAAGCTTAGGATAGACGACTATAAAGGTGTCGAGATCATGTATTCTATCAGACCACCGCCAGAACTTATACCATATATGGAGCTTCTAGCTCGTAGGATCGGCGCACTACTAATCATAAGACCTTTAACCGAGGGTGAATCAGGCTATATACTCGATGAGCGTAGATGGAGGAAGATTAACCCACACCTATATATGCTTAGGGTTTAGATATACGGATATCGCTCCCTACGATCGTTATGATCAGTTCATCGCCTAGATCAGGCTTAGATTGCAGTTGATTCCATTCATCCCTAGTAAGTATAAGCGTAGCCCTGGGAACCCTTATCGTAGCGCGAGATATAGGTAGGGATGATAGCACCTGGCTTACTACAGGTAGAACCTCTCTAGCGATCTCAGATTGCTCCAACCTACTAGTATCCATGATTATAGGTGGGGTAGCAGGCTTCTCCTCAGCTAGATCTATACGTATAACCTCCTCCCCGCTAGGTAGTTTCTCGAGGATCTTACCGACTACGACGGCTCTAAACGATACAGACATTATACTTTCAACCTCAAACTACCAAACCTATATGAGCGGTATATTAGCTTTCCGGTGGATCTAAATAACAAATCGAGTAAAGTAGAGTTTAAATTAAACTATGAGAATAATATCGAAATGGATAATTCAAAATATCGTTATCTTCTAAAGATTTTACGTAGCACCCAATATATATTTGCTAGATAACGATTTAATCTTCCGAGAGTATAGAGATCGATGAACCCCGAAGTAGGAGTGTCTACGGATCGGAGGCTCGCAGCTGAGACAATTAGTGTAATGTTTAAGCTCTGGGAAAGATAGTTGATTATAGCGGTGTTCGAGTATTTGCCTATAGTAGATAGCTATGGACGGAGGATATCCACCCTTAGGATAGCTGTTACTAGTGAATGCAATCTTAGATGCCTATACTGTCATAGGGAGGGGGAGGTTTATGGTAACGATAGGAGCGATAACGCTAGCGTAGATGAGCTTCTATCTATCGTAAGCATCGGCGTCGAGCTTGGGTTGAATAGGATTAAGCTTACAGGAGGCGAGCCGCTCTTAAGGAGGGATATAGTGGATTTAGTATCTTCGGTATACAGCTTGAATGGTGTGGAGGAGGTTTCGATGACTACTAACGGTGTATTGCTATCGGATTATGCGTATAAGCTCGCAGAAGCCGGGTTGAAGCGTGTAAACGTTACGGTTAATACACTGGATAGGGATACCTATAGGATGATCACTGGTTTCGATCTACTACCTAGAGTTTTGGATGGAGTCGAGTTAGCTATCGATGCAGGGTTAAACCCTGTTAAGATTAACATGGTCCTATTGAAGGGGTTAAACGAGGATGACGTTCTAGATATGGCTAGGTATGCTGCTAAGGTTGGAGCGATACTACAGGTCATAGAGCTTGAGAGAACTGGGGTAGTGGATGAGGAGATATACAATAGATTCCATGTACCTCTAGATAGGGTTGAAGATCTTCTATCGAGGATAGCTGTAGGCAGATACTATAGGGGTGTTCACGGTAGGCCTAGATACATGCTGCCTGACGGGGTAGAGGTGGAACTTGTTAAACCTATGCATAACCCTGATTTCTGCAGATACTGCGATAGGTTAAGGGTTACTTCTAGAGGTGAGCTTAAACCATGCCTACTACGCTACGATAACCACATAGATATATTAACAGCTATAAGAAGCGGAGCCGATAGAGGATATCTTAAGAGGCTTTTCCTGGAAGCTGTAGCTAGGAGGAAGCCATACTTCCTGTAAGCTATACTCGTGAGATCTTAACTTCTAGGAGGTGCGTCGCACAGGAGATGCATGGATCGTACGCTCTAACCAGCATCTCGCTTCTACGAGCTATCTCATTATCGCTTCTATCTAGATAGTCTTTAAGGTATTCTAGTAGATTGGCTTCGATATTAGCCGCGTTTTGACATGTAGGCGGAGCTATCGACGCATACGTAACTACACCGTCATCGTTCAACCGGTAGCTATGGAAGTTTATACCTCTGGGAGCTTCGGTTATAGCTGATGCCTCACCTACTCTAGGCTTCGCTTCTACATGCGGTATACCTTCTAGAGGCTTCTCATCTATAATCCTCAAAGCTTTATCTATCAACGTTACTATCTCGACTAACCTAGCTATATTGGATGCGAACGGATTGAAGCATGGAAACCTGAACATACTAGATGAAAGTATATCCTTAGCATCATCTGAGAGGTTACGATAGTTTATATTTACACGTGGGAGGGGGCCGACCATAAAGCTACTCCTACCTTTAACATATGAATGCTTAGCGGTAGAATACCCTACTTCTACTTCGTATACCTGATATCTATACTCATCCTCGGTCAACTCCAACCCCTCGGTAGATTTGACGACCCCATGGTTTATAGGATAATCTTCGCTATCATAGAAAGCTATATGTTCAGATCTACGTTCGAATCTAGGGTAATCGAGGTTAGATATAAAGCTTGAATACTCTAGAGCTAGCTTCTTAGCTTCGATGAGCTTACCTTTAAACCTCTTCAACCTCTCAAGCGTAGGTATAGAGGTAAACCCTCCTACGATCGTAGATACAGGGTGTACGCTTCTACCCCCTATGATCTCGACTAAGTTATCGCCTACCTCCTTGATCTTGAAGCCAGCTTTAACTATATCCGGGTGATCCCTAGCCATAGCTATAATATCCAGGTGACCGGTGTAGTCTGGTAGAGCCATAGCGAATAGATGTAGAGCATGACTACTCACGATACCGCCTATAGCTATAAGCTCCCTAAGATACCTTATATGCTCAGGTACCTCTAAGCCGAGTATCTTCTCGATAGATTTTAAAGCGGTTACCTGATGGGTTACGGGGCATACACCGCATATCCTAGAAACTATCTCATGAACCTCGTAATACCTTCTACCGATTAGGAATGCTTCGAAAAACCTAGGAGCCTCGTAGATCCTAAACTTTAGATCCTCTATAGCATCACCTTTTATCTTTATCTCGAGAGCTCCCCTCCCTTCAACCCTAGAGATGTATGGTATATCTATAATCCTAGCCAAACAATCAGCCTCCCGATAGATATAGCATAGAATCCCTTCGCCATACAGCTACCAAGTATCAGCTTAAACATCTGAAAAATCCTCCCCACGATATCATGCATACCATACACAGTAGGCTACCTAAATATAACGTTACTAGATGTAAAGTATATAGGAGGGTCGATCCTATACGGTGCATACCGGTTCTAGACGATCCGATAGAATCCTAAACCCTATAGCTAGCGAGGGGCATACCTGCATACATAGACCACATCTAATACACAACTCGCTTCTGAATACAAACCTATCTGGGAAGGTTAACGCTCCTGATGGACATAAATCGATACATAAACCGCATCTTGCACAGAATAAGGGTCTAACTAAAGCTTTAAGGAGGTACTTCCACTCATTACCCCTCACTATGACCGTAGCCTCCTCTCTCTCCATATTAAGGTATATACGCGAACTATCAACCGAAGCTACAGCTAGGGAATTCTTCAATCTAAAATCTATACCGTATACATAGCATGAAGCATTCATAAGATTCAGATCGAATCCTTTAGGTATACTTAGCTTCACAGCGCTGCCATCGCATAACCTCACCCTGGAACATCTAATCTTACTGTGTATATCGATCCTAGTAGGCGGATGGATTCCAAGGGAACTCGACATCTTTGATGGAATATTAACCCATCTCCAGAGGTGTCTCTCCATATATAATCGATCGTAACCCATCTTTGAAGCCCATATATTTATATAGTTTAGCCATCTATACCATAGATCTCTATGCAGCCTTTCAACCTCCTTAAACTCGGCTACGTTACAATATGGGCATAGGTAGCATCCTATCCTATCGAATCCTTCACGATACAACGGGTTAGCATAAGCATCGAGCTTCATCCTCCTCAAATATAGCCAGACATGCAGCATAGTCCAATCGTTTATAGGCGCGCAGTAGATTACGTTAGGTAGAAGCCTATTATGCCCTACGGGTTTAGAACAGCGGCGACTTCTCGATTCAAACTTTCTCTGCCCTATGAAGCTTACAGCTTCATCAGACATTCTCCTATACAGCCTACTCATAGGTACGAGCTTACATAGCTTACAGCACCATCTATAATCCCTAGCCGGGGGGCCATAAACATCTAGATAGCCCCAGAAGACATCACCTGCAGATGCTTCTAGGATATCTAGAGAGAATCTATCGGCGATCCTATGAACGTTATCTATAGTCTCAGGTAACTCGAGACCGGTATCGTTGAATACGAGAGGAAGATCCAACCCTACCTCTAACGTTATCGATAGAGTAGCTAAGCTATCCTTACCGCCAGAGTATGCGAGAGTGAGATGCGATGAACGAAGCCTCCTACCCATCTTAGCCGTAAACCTACAAGCTCTAGATCTAGCTAGCTCCACCTCTCTGATGTTCGCTCTAAGAATATCATCTAAGCTTCTACGTTTAAGGATAGGCTCGTAGCATTCGCTTTCACCCCACGTCTTAAGAACATGTATACGCCTATCCATCGCCTCAGCTAAACCTACCAGCTGCCCATCCCTATCGACGAGAGCCGCATAGCCATCGCTAAAGCTACTAGGAGCCGATAGATCTTCGATCAATCCTTTACCCCTAGGTTTAGAGTGTAGTTTGATAACAGGTAGCAAACCTTCGTCGAGGAGCATCCTGCAAAGCCATCTAAACGGCTTCAACCTCCACTTCAACGTATATAGATCGAAAAATGCATGAGCTACTATAGCCCCGCCTACAACTACTTCGAAGGCTTCATCCATATACGGTAACCTATTAACGATCATAGGTGTACCGTCTAATCCGAGCATCCTGAGATCTGCGTCGAACGAATTCCTTAACCCCTCATCTATATGATGTAGATCCCCATCGAAAGCAGGCCTAGGATCCGCTAAACCTGTAAGCTCTACATCTACACCCACACCTCCGCATATACCGCATACTCTCTGCAGTAACGGAACACTGCAATTCAAGCACCACGATATCCATCTCGATCTAGACATAAACCAATCGTATCCCTCTGATATATAGGGAGTGGAAGAGATAGGATTTTAAAGTATCGAGTATAGCTTTATCACGGTTTGACAACTGTACGTAGACCAGGCCAATTTAAGAATAGAGATTTCGTAGAGACATCTGAACGTATATTCTTCTGCATAGTAGGGGAGATTCACCCTGATGGATACGTAGTAGCTTACCCAAGGTATATCGCTACAGAGGAAGCATCTACGATGTGGAAAGATAGGGAGGGGTTAACCTATGAGAGGTTGTTGAAGGTTTACAGTATGCTATCTTTGAAGAATGCTCTCAAGATACTAGATAAGCATCCATACTATGTTAGATATCTAGATGCGTGGGAAGTTGAGATACCGTGTATCCCCATCGAAAGAATAGTTAGACATCTTAAACCTGAAGAGCGGCTGGAGGAGATCGTGAATCGAGGACCGAACGATACACTCGAAGGTAAGCTTGTAGAGCTTGTAGAAATACTTTCAAGTATATCAGGTATATCGCAGAGATCGTTCGGTGTAACAGGCTCCATACTACTGGGGATACATAACCCCGTATTCTCTGATATAGATCTCACTATATATGGTTTAAAGGAATCTCTAAAGGTTAAGGAGGCTATCCTAGATCTTAAGAGGGGGGGTGTTATCGAGGAGCTTCCACCAGATCATATCGAAAGATCGGTTTACGAGAAGCTGAATCATTACCCTATAGGTGTAGATGATTTGAGGAGGATATATGATAGGATGTGGCAGAGAGGCGTTTTCAAAGATACTTATTTCTCGGTGCACCCTGAACGCCTATCCGTAGACGAACGCTACGGAGAGAAGGTTTGTAGACGAATCGATATAGTGAGGGTTAAAGCTGAGATAATAGAGGATAGGGAGGGTATGTTCCTACCTGCGGTATACTCTATATCCGTTTCAGAATGGCTTGAAGGAGATCGTAGATACGAAGTGGAGGAGCTTACATCTTTCGATGGATTCCTATCATCGGCTTTCCATGTGGGAGATAGGATCGAGGTGAAAGCTAAACTAGAGGAGGTGTACGATAAGAGGAGGGGGAGGATATACTATAGGCTGGTTTTAGGCACGCTAGAATATGCGGGTGTAGAGTATGCAAAGCTTCTCTAAACCCTTCAGATCTGCGGTAGATACTTCTTCAAAGCCCGAAATACAGGTAAACCTATCAGAGTAGCTATAACTGTCATCGTAATCCTCTCTATGGTGGATACGGGTAGCATAAACATGAATAGATCACCAAGCCCACTGAGGGGTATGTTGGGTAGACCCATCTTCACAGCTAGAACTCCTAGAGCGTTTAACGTATCGCGTATAGTCTTCAGAGGGATATATATCCCTATACCGAGTATATACATTAGGTTACCCCACATATGATCTGCCATGATACCTGCGAGGAATGCTATGAAGAGAGCTATGATAGATCTATACCTTCTACTAGATTCCTCAAGCCAGCTGTACAGCTTCTTATTGAAAATCAGGGTTAAGACTATGGCTGTAACATGTAGGGGTATAGGGTAGAGTGGAGCTTCAAATCCTATAGGTGTAAGATACCAGCAGCCTACCAGTATAGCTAGTATAACCGCGGCTTTCATCCATCCTACGTTAGGCTTCCTAGCGATATAGCCTGAGATGCATGCGGAGAAGCCTCCAGCAGG